>NZ_JBHUDX010000083.1:208041-217915 GCF_042678285.1 Streptomyces caeni | reverse complement strand
GGCCGCCGGGGCAGGCCCGCTGGCCACCCCCCGGGTGCTGCCCCGGCGGACCCGGGGAGCCAGCCTCGCGCAGCAGCTGCGCAAAGAGGCGGCACACACATCAGGCCGGCCCGAGGGCGAGGGGGACAACGACGTCATCTCCCCGGACGCGTCGGCACGCGCGATGATCGCCATTCAGCAGGGGCTGAAGCGGGCCCGGATGTCCCAGGCGGACGGGCCGGCCGGAGCGGACGGCCGGCCGACGGATCCGAGGGACCCCGGTGCCCACCGACTGTGAGGGAACGTTGGACAATGACTGAGCAGGTACAACCCGGTCCGCAGCTGGACTGGCTCCTCGACGGCCTGGTGGAACGGATCCCGGAGATCCGCTGCGCCATCGTGCTCTCGGGAGACGGCCTCCTCATCAGCAAGTCGAAGGACCTGCGCCGGGACGACGCCGAGCACCTCTCCGCGGTGGGTTCGGGCATGCACAGCCTCGCCCGGGGCGCCGCGCGCCACTTCCACGGCGGGGAGGTCCAGCAGACGGTCATTCAGATGGACAGAGCGTTCCTGTTCGTCACGGCCGCGGGCAGAGGCGCCCGGCTGGCCGCGATCGCCACGGAGGAAGTGGATGTCGGCATGATGGCTTTCGAGATGGGCACGCTCGTCAAGCAGGTCGGACAGTACATGAGCGCCGCGCCACGCGTGCAGAGCCCGTCCCCCGGCGGATATATACAGGATGCCTGAACCGCGATGGCTCGACGATTCGGAGGCCGGGCGCCACTTACGGCCGTACGCCATCACGGGCGGGCGCACCCGCCACAGCCGGCACACGTTCACGCTGATCACCCTGGTCGTCTCACGATCCGCACATGACGTCGACGGGGACCGTCTGGAGCCGGAGTCGGCCCAGATCCTCGAACTGTGCCGACATCGCGCGGTGGCGGTCGCCGAGATCGCCGCACAGCTGGATCTGCCGGTGAGCGTGGTGAAGATCCTCTGCGGAGATCTGCTCAACGCCTCGCTCATTCTCGTCCGATCGCCGCCCGGGCAGGAGGACCAGCCGAGTGTGGAACTCATCGAAAGGGTGATGGATGGTATCCGTCAGCTCTGAGCCGGTCATGCCGACCGCGCTGAAGATCCTCATCGCGGGAGGCTTCGGCGTCGGCAAGACCACCATGGTGGGCTCCGTGAGCGAGGTGCCCCCGCTGGAGACCGAGGAGCACATGACCGAGGCGAGCCTCGGTGTCGACGACCTGACCGGTGTGGAGGGCAAGTCGTCGACCACGGTCGCCATGGACTTCGGCCGGATCACCATCGCGCCGGAGTTGGTGCTGTATCTGTTCGGCACACCCGGTCAGGACCGGTTCTGGTTCATGTGGGACGACCTGGCGACGGGCGCGCTGGCGGCCATCGTCCTCGCGGACACACGCCGGCTGGACGCCTCGTTCGCCTCGATCGACTTCTTCGAGGCGCGCGAGATCCCGTTCGCGGTCGGGGTCAACTGCTTCAACGGGCAGCGGGAGTGCACGGCGGAGCAGGTGCGGGCGGCGCTGGACCTCGACGCGTCGACGCCGGTCATTCTGTGCGACGTACGCGACCGCGGCTCCAGCAAGGAGGTGCTGCTCGCGGTGCTGGAGGCGGCCCGGGCGCAGGCGGCCGCGCGCCTGACCTCCCTGACCGGACGCTGAGCGCACCGGCGTGACCGGTCACCCGGCGAGGAAGTCGCCCACCCGGCAGGTGAACCACGCGGGGTCGTCCAGCCAGGGGTGGTGGCCCGCGCCCGGCTGGACGGCGAACTCGGTGTGCGGGGAGATCCCGGTGACACGGCGGGCGAGTTCGGGGCGGGGGGCGCCGTCGAGTTCGCCCGCTTACACCAGGACGGGCGCGGCGAGGTCCGCGAGCGCCGCGCGGGTCGCGGGTGGGTCGTAGGCTCCCCCGGAGCCGTAGACGCCGCCCGCCTCGTCGTTGGTCTGCTCCTCCCCGGCCTCCGCATGGGCCTGTGCCGCCGCGTCCCAGCGCCCGTAGAAGGGGACGAAGGCGGGGTCGAAGTCGCCGTTCCCCGTCAGCCACGCCTCGAACGGCGGGAACGCCGCCTCGGACCAGGGCTCGTCCTTCCGCAGCCGGGCCGCCGCGAGCCGGTCTTCGGCAGCGGCGGGCATCCCCAGGGCCCACGGCGTGGCGGTGATCAGGGCGAGCCGCGCGCGACACGCCGCGGGCAGCGCGCCGCGTACAGCAGGGCGAGGCTGCCGCCCGCCGAGTGGGCGGGCACGTCCGTGCGCTCCAGCCCCGGGTGCGCCCGGAGCGCCTCCGCGTCGTCCACGAGCCGGTCGAACCGGCAGGTGGCGGGATCGGCCGGTACCGCAAATTCCCCGGTCCCGCGCAGATCGAGGAGGATGAGCCGCCGCCGGGCGCCGACCCCGCCGGGTCGCCCAGACGGGGGGAGGCGCGCATGGGGCCTCCCGGCAGCACGACCAGTGGCTCCCCCGTTCCGCGCGGGTGATAGGCGAGCCGGGTTCCCTCGGGCGCGTCGAAGCTCGGCATGTACCTGATCCTCGTGGCTCGGTCCGCCCGGCTGCGACGATCAGAAAGTGGTCGCCGACCTCTTGCTTCCGGCCGGGCGGGCTGGATTACTGATCTCCAGCAAAACGACCGAATGATCGGTCGTCCGTAATGGTGTGATCGGCTAGGGAGACGCCTCGATGGCGGATGTGCGGGATCTGCTGGACGCGGGGGAACGACTGGACGCGGAGGGCCTGCGGGCCCTGCAGCTGGAACGGCTGCGGGCCTCGCTGCGGCACGCGTACGCGAACGTGCCCTTCTACCGCGCGTCTTTCGACAAGGCCGGGGTCCACCCGGACGACTGCCGGACGCTCGCCGATCTCGCCCGGTTCCCCTTCACGGCGAAGGCGGACCTGCGGGAGAACTACCCGTACGGAATGTTCGCCGTGCCGAGGGAGCGGATACGGCGGCTCCACGCCTCCAGCGGCACCACGGGGCGCCCCACCGTCGTCGGCTACACGGACAACGACCTGTCCATGTGGTCGGACATGGTGGCCCGGTCGATCCGCGCGGCCGGCGGCCGGCCCGGCGACACGGTGCACGTGGCCTACGGCTACGGCCTGTTCACCGGCGGTCTCGGCGCGCACTACGGTGCCGAACGCCTGGGCTGCACGGTGATCCCGGCCTCCGGTGGCATGACGGCACGGCAGGTGCAGCTGATCCAGGACCTGAAGCCCGAGATCATCATGGTGACGCCGTCGTACATGCTGACGCTGCTCGACGAGTTCGAGCGCCAGGGCGTCGACCCACGGGGCACCTCCCTGCGGGTCGGGATCTTCGGCGCGGAGCCGTGGACCGGGGAGATGCGGCGCGAGATCGAGGAGCGGTTGGCCATCGACGCGGTGGACATCTACGGCCTGTCGGAGGTCATCGGTCCCGGCGTGGCGCAGGAGTGCGTCGAGACCAAGGACGGCCTGCATGTGTGGGAGGACCACTTCTACCCCGAGGTCGTCGACCCGATCACCGGCGAGGTGCTGCCCGACGGCGAGGAGGGGGAGCTGGTCTTCACCTCCCTCACCAAGGAGGCCATGCCCGTGATCCGGTACCGGACGCGGGACCTGAGCCGCCTGCTGCCCGGCACGGCCCGCGTCTTCCGGCGGATGGAGAAGGTCACCGGGCGCAGCGACGACATGGTCATCCTGCGCGGTGTGAACCTCTTCCCCACGCAGATCGAGGAGATCGTGCTGCGCACGCCGGGCGTGGCACCGCACTTCCAGCTCCGGCTCACCCGTGAGGGACGGCTCGACGCGCTGACGGTGCGGGCCGAGGCGAGGGCCGGCGCCACGCCGGAGCAGCGGGACGCGGCGGCGCTCGCCATCGCCGCGGCCGTCAAGGACGGGATCGGCGTCTCGGTCGGGGTCGAGATCGTCGAACCGGAGTCCCTGGAGCGGTCCGTGGGCAAGATCAGGCGGATCGTGGACCTGCGTCCGCGCTGACCCTCGTCAGCCTGCGGCGAACCGGTCCCGCAGCTCCCGCTTGAGGATCTTGCCACTCGCGTTGCGCGGCAGCTCGTCCACGAACAGCACCCGCTTGGGCGCCTTGAAGTGGGCGAGCTTCTCGCGTGCGTGGGCGAGGAGCTCGGCCTCGGTCACTCCGCCGCGGGGCACGACGACCGCGGTGACCGCCTCGATCCACCGCTCGTCGGGCAGCCCGATCACCGCGGCCTCGGCCACCCCCTCGTGGGTGTACAGGGCGTCCTCGACCTGTCGCGAGGCGACCAGCACGCCACCGGAGTTGATGACGTCCTTGACCCGGTCGACGATCGTGAAGTACCCGTCGGCGTCCCGCACGGCCAGGTCCCCGGAGTGGAACCAGCCGT
Organism: Streptomyces caeni; assembly: GCF_042678285.1. NCBI lineage: Bacteria > Bacillati > Actinomycetota > Actinomycetes > Kitasatosporales > Streptomycetaceae > Streptomyces > Streptomyces caeni. Next base: position 213,555 of record NZ_JBHUDX010000083.1, on the reverse strand, counting down.
CGCGGAAGGCGTCGGTGGTCTCCTCGGGCTTGTCCCAGTAGCCCTCGCACAGCTGCGGTGAGCGGTAGACGATCTCGCCGTGCTCCCCGTCGGGCACGTCCTTGCCCTCCTCGTCGACGAGCTTCGCCTCGACGAAGAGCACCGGACGCCCGCAGGAGTCCATACGCCCCTTGTGCTCGTGGGGCCCCAGCACCATGGCCAGGGGGCCGATCTCGCTCTGTCCGAAGCAGTTGTGGAAGGCGAGCTTCGGCAGCCGCTCCGTGAGGCGCTCCAGGATGGGCACGGGCATGATCGAGGCGCCGTAGTACGCCTTGCGCAGCCCGCTCAGGTCCCGTGTGGCGAAGTCGGGGCGGCCGGCGAGGCCGATCCACACGGTGGGCGGGGCGAAGAGGCTGTCCGCGCGGCCCTCCTCGATCAGGTCGAAGATCCGGTCGCCGTCGGGCGCGTCCAGGATGATGTTCTCCGCGCCGACCGCGAGGTAGGGCAGCAGGAAGACGTGCATCTGCGCCGAGTGGTACAGCGGCAGGGAGTGCACGGGCCGGTCGCCCGCGCTGAGGTCGAGGGCAGTGATCGCGCTGAGGTACTCGTGCACCAGCGCGCGGTGCGTCATCATCGCGCCCTTGGGCAGCGCGGTCGTGCCGGAGGTGTAGAGCAGTTGCGCCAGGTCCTCGCCGCGCGGCTCCTCGCCGTCGTACGGCTCGGTCGTGGCGAGCCGCGCGAGCAGCGAGTCGTCCGCGTCGCGCAGCGGCAGCACTCGTACACCGTCGGTGAGGTTCCCCGCCAGGTCCGGATCCGCCAGGACCAGTCCGCAGCCGGCCTGGTCCACGATGTACGCCAGGTCGTCGCCGGTCAGGTTCTGGTTGACGGGCACGTGCACCAGCCCGGCGCGGGCGCAGGCCAGGAAGCCGATCAGATACGCGTCGGAGTTGTGGCCGTAGGCGCCGACCCGGTCACCGGGGGCGAGCCCGGCGTCGCGCAGGGCGCGGGCCGCGCGGGAGACGGCGTCGTCGAGGTCCGCGTAGGTCCAGGACCGGTCGCGGTAGTGGACCGCGATGCGCTCCGGGGTACGGCGGGCGCTGCGCCGCAGCGTGCCGTCGACTGTGGCGCTTCGTCCCGCCGTCATGGGTGCTCCTTGGTCCGCTGGTTCCTGGCGTGATGATCGTGGCGTCCTGCCCTGCAGGTCAAGACGTCTTCGGCACGAAGAGCGTCGCGCAACGGGCGGCGTATGCCGGTACCCGGCGGCACCGGGTCGCTCGGCGTGGGGAACCGGGTCGAGCCGGTGTGGCCCCCGGGAGGCGGCGGGTACGCGGAGGTCACCACGGGATCGAGCCACAACAAGGCGGTCGGCTGGGACGACGGCCGCTGCCCGGTGACCCGCGTGTTCTCCGAGGAGAGAGGGGTGACAGGCGGCGCGCTTCTGCGAGCGGGACATCCCGTCCTCGCCGGCGCTGCGGGGCCCCCGTCCACGGCCGACGGCGCGACGGTGGTCCCGTCCCAGCCCCGGACGGGACCACCGCCTCCCGGCGCCGCCTCACACGGGCCGGGTGCGTCCCTCCCAGTACGGTTCGCGCAGGCGCCGCTTGTACAGCTTGCCGTTGGGGTCGCGGGGCATCGTCTCGATGAAGTCCACGCTCCGGGGCCGCTTGTAGCCGGCGAGCCGGCGCGCGCAGTGGCCGAGGATGTCCGACGCGAGTGCCGGGCCCGGTTCGTGGCCGGGGGCGGGCTCGACGACCGCCTTCACCTCCTCGCCCCAGTCGTCGTGCGGGATGCCGAACGCGGCCGCGTCGGCCACGGCGGGGTGGGTGAGCAGCGCCGCCTCGATCTCCGCCGGGTAGATGTTGACCCCGCCCGAGATGATCATGTCGATCTTGCGGTCGCGCAGGAAGAGGTAGCCGTCCTCGTCGAGGTAGCCGAGGTCGCCGACGGTGAAGAAGTCGCCGATGCGGTTCCTGCGCGTCTTGGTCTCGTCCTTGTGGTACGAGAAGCCGCCCGTGCTCATCTTCATGTAGACCGTGCCGAGGCCGCCGGGCGGCAGCCGGTTGCCCTCGTCGTCGAAGACCGCGAGCTCGCTGATGGGCCAGGCCCTGCCGACCGTGCCGGGCTTCTTCAGCCAGTCCTCGGCGGTAGCGAAGGCACCGCCGCCCTCGCTGGCGGCGTAGTACTCCTCGACGCTGTGCCCCCACCACTCGATCATCGCCCGCTTCACATGGTCGGGGCAGGGGGCCGCGCCGTGGATGGCGTGCCGCATGGAGGAGACGTCGTAGCGCGCCCTGATCTCCTCGGGAAGGGCGAGCAGGCGGTGGAACTGTGTCGGGACCATGTGCGTGTGCGTGCAGCGGTGGGTGTCGATCAGGCGGAGCATCTCCTCGGGCATCCACTTGTCCATCAGGACCAGCCGGTGCCCGATGTGCAGCGAGGCACCCGCGAACTGCAGCACGGCCGTGTGGTACAGCGGGGAGCAGACGAGGTGGACGTTGTCGTCGTACGGCCTGATGCCGAAGATGCCGAGGAACCCGCCCAGGTACGTCTCCTCCGGCGGTTTGCCGGGCAGCGGGCGGCGGATGCCGCGCGGGCGGCCCGTGGTGCCCGAGGTGTAGTTCATGACCCAGCCGAGGGTGCGCCCGTCGGGCGCCGACTCGGGCCGGCCGTCGAGGAGTTCGGCGTACGGCCGGAACCCCTCGACCGTACCCACCGCGTACCGCGCCGCGGCCGGCAGTTTCGCCTCGTCGGCCGCGTTGCGCGCGGCGTCCGCGAACCGCTCGTGCGCGATGAGCACCTTGGCGCCGGAGTCGGAGACGATCCAGGCGATCTCCGGTCCGACGAGGTGGTGGTTGACGGGGACGAGGTAGAGGCCGGCCTGGGTGGCGGCCAGGTAGGCGGTGAGGAACTCGACGCCGTTGGGAAGGACGACCGCGAAGCAGTCGCCGCGTTCGAGACCCGCGGCACGCAGTCCGTGGACCAGCCGGTTGGCCGCGGCGAGCAGCCGCCCGGCGGTCAGTTCCTCTCCGTCGGGCGCGACGAGGACCGTGCGCCCGGGATCTGCCGCGGCCTGGGACCAGAAACCGTTGGCGGCCTGACTCACTGTCAGCTCCTTCCGGCGATCCGGTTGATGCGGTCGACGGCCTCCTCGAAGCCGCGGGTGAGGTCGTCGACGACCGCCTGGACGCTGCGTTCACCGGTCATGCGGCCGACGATCTGGCCGACGGGTGTGCCGAGGAGCGGCTCGACCTCGTACTTCTGGATGCGTGTGACGGCGTCGGCGACGAGCAGGCCCTGCAGGGGCATGGGGAGCGCGCCGGGGCCGTCCGGGTCGTCCCAGGCGTCGGTCCACTCGGTGCGCAGTTGCCGGGCCGGTTTGCCGGTCAGCGCGCGGGAGCGGACCGTGTCGCCGGATTCGGCGGCGAGCAGCTTCCGGACGAGCAGGGGCGAGGGGAGTCCGGCCTCCGTGGTGGTCAGCCAGATCGAGCCGAGCCAGGCTCCCTGGGCGCCGAGCGCGAGCGCGGCCGCCACCTGCTGCCCGCTGCCGATGCCGCCGGCGGCCAGTACGGGCAACGGGTCGACGGCGTCCACGATGTCGGGGGTGAGCACCATGGAGGCGATCTCCCCGGTGTGACCGCCGGCCTCGTATCCCTGGGCGACGACGATGTCGATGCCCGCCTCCTGATGCTTGCGCGCGTGCCGGGCGCTGCCGGCGAGCGCGGCGACCAGGATGCCCTGGTCGTGCGCGCGGTGGACGACGTCGGCGGGCGGGGAGCCGAGCGCGTTGGCGAGGATCTTGATCGGGTAGTCGAAGGCGACGTCCAGCTGGCTGCGGGCGACCTGCTCCATCCAGCCGGTGATCCGCCATCCGGACGCCTCGCCCTCGGCGAGTTCGGGCACCCCGTGCTTGGCGAGGGTGTCCGCGACGAACTGCCGGTGCTTTTCCGGGATCATCGCTTCGACGTCGGCCTCGGTGACGCCTTCGACCTTCTTGGCGGGCATGACCACGTCCAGACCGTAGGGCCTGCCGTCGACGTGTTCCTCGACCCAGTCGAGGTCGCGCTTCAGGTCGTCGGGGGCGGTATAGCGGACCGCGCCGAGCACGCCGAACCCACCGGCCCGGCTGATGGCCGCAGCGACCGCGGGGAACGGCGTGAAGCCGAAGAGGGCGTGCTCGACTCCCAGTTTCTTGCTCAGCTCCGTCTGCATGGGCGCAGGATGCCGCAGCGGCCGGAAGGAGGGAAGAGGTTTCTGATGCACCGTCAGATTTTTGGCCCCGGTCGGGCGGCTTGACGCCCCCTCCCGCCGACATGAATCTTTCACTCCGCACGACGTTCCCGAAAGTTGCTTTCAGGCGGCGTGGCAGGAGGCTCATCGATGACACACCGAGCGGACGGCGAGCTGACTTGCCGTCAACTGGGCGCAGTGGTCACGGTTCTGGGCGGCGCTCTCACGCTCGCCCCGTTCACGGGGGCATCGGTGCGAGCCGCCGGACGGTCCGGTCACCCGACGCTGCGGTACGGCCCGGCACTGCGCTCGGTGACGGGCTGCCTCGGCGGCGTCGGCATCCGCCTGGAACCCGCGCCCGCGTTCGCCCGCCGCCGTCGCCGTCGACCGCCGTCGCCGTCGACCGCCGGTCAGCGGCGCTGACCGGCACCGCCGTCTTCGAGGACCGCCATCGCCGCGTTGTGCCCCGGCACCCCGCTCACCCCGCCGCCGCGCACCGCGCCCGCCCCGCACAGCAGCACGTTCGCGTGGCGCGTCTCCACGCCCCAGCGGCCCGTGTCCGGCTGGGCGTAGGGCCAGGCCAGCTCGCGGTGGAAGATGTTGCCGCCGGGCAGCCGCAGGTCCCGCTCCAGGTCCAGCGGCGTCTTCGCCTCGATGCAGGGGCGTCCGTCCGCGTCCGTGGCCAGGCAGTCCTCGACCGGCTCGGCGAGGTGGGCGTTCAGCTGCGCCAGCGTGGACTTCAGCAACTCCTCCCGCACACCGTCGTTGTCGTGCGCGAAGAGCCGCGCGGGGGTGTGAAGGCCGAAGAGGGTGAGGGTCTGGCAGCCCCGCTCGACGAGATCGGGGCCGAGGATCGTCGGGTCGGTGAGCGAGTGGCAGTAGATCTCGGAGGGGGGCGCGGACGGCAGCACGCCGGCGGCCGCCTGGGCGTGGGCGGCGGCCAGTTGCCCGTACCCCTCGGCAATGTGGAAGGTCCCGGAGAACGCCTCGCGCGGATCGACCGCGGTGTCGCGCAGCGCGGGCAGCCGGGTGAGCAGCATGTTCACCTTGAGCTGGGCGCCCTCGGCCGGGGCCGGCGGGGTGTCGCCGGTGAGCCGGGCCAGGTCCTGCGGCGAGGCGTTCACCAGGACGTGCCGTGCCCAGACGGTGCCCTCCCCGTCCGGGCCGCGATAGGTGACCTCGGCAGAGCGCCCGTCGGTCTCGATCCGTACGACCTCACGCCCGGTGGTGATCACCGCCCCCGCGGTGCGGGCGGCCGCCGACCGCGCCGAGGACGGCCTCCATCGCGTCGAAGTACCGTCGGTGGTG
>NZ_JBHUDX010000083.1:182408-207955 GCF_042678285.1 Streptomyces caeni | reverse complement strand
GTCCCAGGCGCCGGTGCCGCCGCCGATCACGTGGTAGAGGAAGCAGCGGTTCTGCCGCAGCGAGGCGTCGTGGGCGTCCGCGAACGTGCCGATGAGCGCGTCGGTGAGGACGACCCCCCGGACCAGGTCGTCCGCGAAGCGGGTCTCGACGGCGACGCCGATCGGCTCCTCGAACAGCGCCCGCCACGCCTCCTCGTCGTCGATGCGGCGGCGCAGTTCGTCGCGGGTGGGCAGCGGCTCGGTGAGGGTGGGGAACACCCGCTGGGCGAGGCGCCCGGTCATCCCGTAGAAGCGCCGCCAGGACTCGTACTCGCGGTCGGACCCGGTGAGCCGGGCGAACGCCTCCCGGGTGCGCCGCTCCCCGCCGCCCACGAGAAGGCCGCCGGGACGCCCCTCGCGCTCGACGGGCGTGTACGAGGACACGGTGCGCGCCCGCACCCGGAAGTCCAGTTCCAGGTCCCGCACGATCTTGCGGGGCAGCAGGCTCACCAGGTACGCGTAGCGCGACAGGCGTGCGTCGACCCCGGCGAACGGCCGCGTGGACACGGCGGCGCCGCCCGTGTGCTCCAGCCGCTCCAGAACCAGCACGGACCGCCCGGCCCTGGCCAGATAGGCGGCGGCCACCAGTCCGTTGTGACCCCCGCCGACGATCACGGCGTCGTATCCCTCGAGTGCAGGCATGCCCCTTCGTAGCACGCCATGATCCGGATCGGCCAGAGACGGGCCGTACGGCGGCGATTCAGGACCCGCCCGCAGCCGCTGCCCGCGTGCCGCCGCTCATCCCCCGGCCTTGTACGGCGCCGGCCGCGCGCCGGGACCGAGCCGGGCCGTCGCGCGCAGGATGTGCCGGGGCGGCAGACTCCACCGCAGACGCGCGGGAACGCGGCGCAGGAGAAAGCCGGCGCGGCGCAACTGGCGGGTCACCGTCGCGGGCCCCGGGGCGGGCCTGCCGTACAACTCGTGGGCGTACGGGGGCAGGGCCGCGTACGCCAGCCGCGCCACGTGCCGCCACAGCAGGGCGCGCACCGGCAGCAGCAGCGGGTGGACCGGCGGGCGGCGCAGGAAGTCGTCCACCTCCAGCGCCTCGGGCCCGGCGGCGAGTTCGGGACGGACCTTTTCGAAGTAGGCGGCCAGCGCGGCCCGGTCCGCGGGCACCCGCTCCGGATCCAGGCCGACCAGGGCCGCGCCGGCCCGGTTCTCACGGATGTAGCGGTCGGCCTGTGCGTCGGTGAGCGGGAAGCCCGAGCGGCGCAGGACGTGAAGGTAGGAGTCGATCTCGGCGCAGTGCACCCACAGCAGCAGCTCCGGCTCGTCGACCGGATACCGCTCCCCTGTGTCCGGGTCCGCCGCCCGCAGCATGCTGTGGATCCTGCGGACCCGGGCGCCCGCCTTCTCGGCCGCCTCCGTGGTGCCGTAGGTGAGGGTGCCGACGAAGTTCGCCGTGCGCATCAGCCGGCCCCAGGCGTCCGTGCGGAAGTCGGAGTTCTGCACCACGCCGCGGACGGCGCGGGGGTGCAGGGCCTGCAGATAGAGCGCACGGATGCCGGCGACCCACATCATCGGGTCGCTGTGCGCCTGCCAGGTCACCGAGGAGGGCCCGAAGAGCCCCGGATCCGCCTGCATCCCGTCAGTGTGACCGCGCCCGCTCCGCGCGATCAACCCTTCGTGGGCATCGCGGGCGGCAGGCCGGGCCCGGCGGCATCCCGGGACTCACGGAGTGGGGATGCCCGCGGGACGGTACGGGCCCCCGAGACGGACCGGTACTCCGGGGGAGTACAGCACGCCGACCGGGGCGTCACGCGGCGTGGGCAGTCCGGCGGCCGCGATCAGATCCTCCTCGCAGGAGAGCAGCTCGGCACGGTGCAGGGGCCAGCGGGGATGGTGGTTGGGCAGATAGGACACTCCGCCGAGGAACGCGTTGTGCATGCCCCAGCGGGCGGTGAGGAAGTGCTCCAACTCCGTGGGCTCCTCGATGCGTTCTCCCGTGCGCACGGCGATGCGGCAGTACGCGCCGCGCGGACCGGGCCACCGGCGGGAGCTGGTGTAGGTGACGGTGTCGCCGACGGCGCGGACCGTCATCCGGGACCACAGGTAGGGCAGCCGGAAGCCGCCACGGCCCATGACGACCGGTATCAGCCGTGAGGCGTCCATCGACCGGAACACGACACCGCGCCGGCCGTGCCCGTCGACCGAGTGGAGGCGCACGTTGGTTTCCGGAAAGGACCCGAGGTACGGCACCCCGGGCAGCCGCAGCCACCCGACGCGATGCATGCGGAAGGCCACGAGCCCGACGTACGTCATCCCGTCGTACACGTCGGGAACGGTCCCGCCGGGCAACAGCCCCGCCACGGCGTCCGGTTCGACGGCCCAGTGGAGGAAGCAGAGGTCGCGCCACTGCTGGGTGAGGAGCGGGGCGGGTAGCGCCGTCGGGGCGTCCGGAGTGATGGGGGCCGGTGTCTGCACAAGGCCAGGATGGCAAGACCCCCCGGCGGACGCCGTGGCGGGCCGCAGGCCCTCGCCGTGTACGGTGGCCGACGCCGTCGAGGCGAGCAGGGGCGCCGGAGCCTGCACGCTGTCGCCGGCGGAGCACCGCCCGGTGCGGACGGACGAGGTACGTCACGGCATGGACGAGGTGGACGAGGGATGAGCGGACCCCTGCGGATCGGGATCCTGGGCGCGGCCCGCATCAGCGACCGGGCGCTCGTCTCCCCGGCACGCGCGGGCGGCCACCGTCTGGTGGCGGTGGCCGCCCGCGACCGGGGCCGCGCGCGGGCGTTCGCCGACGCCCACGGGGTGGAGCGGGTCGTCGGCTCGTACGCCGATCTCGTCGCCGACCCCGAGGTCGAGGTCGTCTACAACCCGCTCGCCAACGGACTGCACGGCCCGTGGAACCTGGCGGCGCTGACCGCGGGCAAGCACGTCCTGAGCGAGAAGCCGTCCGCGAGCAACGCCGAGGAGGCCGCCGAGGTGCGCGACGCGGCCGTCGCGGCGGGCACGGTCTTCATGGAGGGCTTCCACTACCTCTTCCACCCGGTCACCCGGCGCCTGCACGAGCTGCTGGCCTCCGGTGAACTCGGCGAACTGCGGCACGTGGAGACGGTCGTGGCGATGCCCGCCCCGCCGGACGGCGATGCGCGCTGGTCGCTGCGGCTGGCGGGCGGCGCCCTGATGGACCTGGGCTGCTACGGGCTGCACGCCCAGCGGATGCTCGCCCCGTGGGCGGGCGGCGCCCCCGGGCTGGTCTCGGCGAGCGGCGGGGAACGCGGCGGGGCGCCGGGCGTCGACGCCTGGCTGGACGCGGAGCTCGTCTTCCCCGGCGGCGCCACCGGTGTCGCACGCTGCTCGATGGTGCACGACGCCTGGCGGGCGACCTGCCGGGTCGTCGGCACCCGGGGCGAGGCCACGGCCTCCGACTTCGTCCTGCCGCACCAGGACGACCGCGTCGTGGTGCGCACCCGGGCGGGCGAGCGGACGGAGGAACTGGGCCGCAGATCGTCGTACGCCTTCCAGCTCGACGCGTTCGCGGCCCGTGTCCGCGGCGGTGAGCCGCTGCCGCTGGACGCGGAGGACGCGCTGGCGACGATGCGGCTCATCGACGCGTGCTACGAGAAGGCCGGGTTCGCGCCCCGGCCGCGCAGCTGAGCCACGGCGCCGGGCGGCGCCGCCCGCCCGCCGGCCCCGGGTGACGCCGGCACTGCGACCGGAATCCGGGTTTCAAGGTCTACGAGCAGGCCGTTTCTTCAGCGCGAAGGGCCGGCGACGTGGGGCGGCCCCCCAAAGGTCTGCACCCATCGCGGATCGCTTCGGGTACGCGCGGGCGACCTCGGTGAAGGGGCAGCGCGGCAGCCGTACGCGGTTGCCGTCGTCGTCCGTCTTCGGCGCGAACCCGATCTCCCCGGGCAGGGCGACGATCCGGCCGCGTGTCTCCTCCGGGGTGCGCCCGGGCGCCTGCCCGGCGACCAGAGCGCGGCCCCACTCCTCCACGGCGTTCTCGGGTGCAGTGGCCCGCCCGTACGTCAGTCCGTGCCCGGTTGCCGGGACCGGCCCTGCACCAGTGCGTCGAGGACCTCGACCACCAGCGGGCCCAGGGAGGGCAGGTGGTAACCGCCTTCCTGGACCACGACCGTCGGCAGGCCGAGGTCCGAGAGCAGCCGGCCGGTGCCCGCATAGCCCTCGGCGGTGACCTTCAGGGGACTCTCCGGGTCGTCGGCGGCGGCGTCGACGCCCAGCGAGACCACCAGCGCCTGCGCCCCGTGGCCCTGGACCTCCTCGCACAACCGGGCGACACCGCCCAGCCACTCGCGGTCGCCCGCGCCCGGCGGCAGCGGCAGATTGCGGTTGGCGCCGGCCCCGGCCCCCGCGCCCCGCTCGTCGGCATGGCCGACGTAGTGGGGGAACCACCCCGCACCGGGATCGACGTGCACCGAACCGTAGAAGACGTCGGGGCGCTCCCAGAAGACCGCCTGGGTGCCGTTGCCGTGGTGCGCGTCGACGTCGATCACGGCGACCCGGTCGTACCCCCGGTCACGCAGCGCCTGCGCGGCGATCGCCGCGTTGTTGAGGTAGCAGGAGCCCCCGTACCCGGCGGGAGTGGCGTGGTGGCCGGGTGGGCGGGACAGCGCGTACACCACCGGTGCGTCCGGCCCCAGCAGGTCCACCGCGGTGAGTGCGGCGTCGGCCGCGGCGCGGACGGCGGGCCAGGTGCCCGGCCCGACCAGGGTCATGGTGTCGTAGCACCACAGCCCGGCCCGTCCATGGACACCCGTCGGGACCCGTGCGGGCATCCCGGACAGCATCGCCGCTGTCGGGAAGACATACGGCACGACCCGGTCCTGACCGGGTTCGACCGGCAGTCCCGCCTCCTGCCACAGCCGGTGCACCTCGCGCAGATGGGCGAGCAGCGCGGGGTCGTGAACCGCGGTGAGCCGCTGATCGCCGTGCGCGGTCGCCGCCACGAGCCGTGCTCCGTACCGTTCCAGTGCGTCGCGGATGACCGGCACCCGCTGCGGCACCTCGGCCGCGGGGGTGCGCACCCCCACCCAGATCTCCGCCTGGGGGTCGTGCTGCCGGCAGGTGTCTGACCAGACCGCGGTGAGTGGGGACGCCATCGGAATCTCCTCGGGGGTGACGGCCGGCCTGGGCCGGACGGGATGCTCCGCAGAGGGCCGGGCGGCGGGCGCCGCCCGGCCCGCCCGCCGGGCAGGGGCACGGGACGTCCGTGCGTGCATGATGGCGGGCATGTCTCGTGTTCAGGATCTGGGAATCAGGATCGGCCTGCTGCCGAGCGGGCCCACCGCCTCCATCGTCGACGTGCCGGGGGTCGGGGTCGGCCATGCCACCGTGGTGCGGGACGAACCCGCACCGCCGCAGGGTCGGGGCGTCGCCCGCACCGGGGTCACCGTCGTCGACCCCGGTGGCAGTGCGCCCGCGCGGCCCGTTCCGGCCGGAGCGGCGGTGCTCAACGGGGCGGGCGAGTGCACCGGGCTGCTGGCGGCCCGGGAGTGGGGGCTGCTGGAGTCACCGGTCTTCCTGACTTCCACCATGCAACTCGGCCGGGTGTACGACGCGGCATGCGAGCTGCTGCTGGAGGAGGACGAGCAGATCGGCGAGGACGTGGTCATCCCGGTGGTGGCGGAGTGCGACGACTCGTTCCTCAACGACGCCCGCCGGATGCAGGTGACCCGGCAGGACGTGGCGGAGGCGCTGCGTGCCGCGCGGGAGTCCGGTGCTGCGACCGGTACCCGGCGCACCGCACCGCCCGAGGGGGCGGTGGGGGCTGGGACGGGCATGAGCTGCCTCGGTTTCAAGGGCGGTATCGGTACCGCGTCGCGGGTGGTGCCGGACGGGCATGTGGTCGGTGTGCTGGCCATGACCAACTTCGGGGAGCGCGAGCGGCTCACCGTCGACGGGGTGCCGGTGGGGCGGCTGTTGCCCCCGGCCCGGCCGGAGCAGAAGCTGCCCGGGCCGGCGGGTTCCTGCGTCGTGGTGGTCGCCACCGACGGGCCGCTGGACCCGGCGGGGTGCGAGCGGCTGGCCCGGCGCGCCGGACTGGGACTGGCCCGGACGGGCTCGACCGCCCACCACGGGAGCGGGGAGATCTTCTTCGCGTTCGCGACCGGCCTGCGGACCGCCAGGGGCGAGTCTCCCGCGGGAGCACCGGTGGCGGGACGCGCGCTCGACCCGTATTTCGCCGCCGTGGTGGAGGCTACCGAGGAGGCGGTCCTCAACTCCCTGTTCCAGGCACGCACGGTGACCGGCCGGGACGGGCACACGATGGAGGCGCTGCCCGTGGAGAGGACGCTGGGGCTGCTGCGGGCGGCGGGACGTCCGGCGTAGCCGCAGGCGTCCGGACCCGCGTCCGGGAGCCCGGACGCCCGCCGGCCGGGGCGAGGGGCACCCGGTCATCCCCCGGTGGCGAAGGCGTCCAGGACGAACGCGAACACCTCGGCCTCGTAGCGCAGACGTGAGTGGCGCCCGGCGGGTCCGGTGTGCGCGCCCTCCCCGGTCTCGACCCGGAACAGCACCGGTGCGCTGCGCGCGGGGTCGGCCGTGGCCCGCAGCCTGGCGACCCACTTGGCCGGCTCGTGCACCAGGACCCTGGGGTCGTTGACGGCGCCGGTGACCAGCAGCGGCGGCCTGCCGGCCGGGGGTGGCGGGTTGTCGTACGGGGAGTAGGCCAGCATCCAGGCGAACTCCTCGGGGCGGCGGGGGTCGCCCCACTCCTCCCATTCGTTCACGGTCAGGGGGACTTCCGGGTCGAGCATCGAGGTGACGACGTCCACGAACGGCACCTCGGCGACGACGCAGGCCCATCGCCCGGGCCTGCGGCTGAAGACCGCGCCCTGCAGCAGACCGCCGGCGGACAGGCCGCGGGTGGCGATCCGGTGGCCGTCCACGAGTTGCTCGGCCTCCAGCCAGTCGGCGACCGCGAGATGGTCGGTGAAGGTGTTGGGCTTGGTGTCGAGCCTGCCGCCCCGCCACCAGGCCCGGCCCAGTTCCCCACCGCCGCGGACGTGGGCGTGCGCGAAGACCACTCCCTGGTCCAGCAGCGTGGCCAGGGCGGGGTCGTAGGTGGGTTCGTCGACGGCCTCGTACGCGCCGTAGGCGTACATCAGACAGGGGGCGGTGCCGTCCAGCGGGGTGTCGGCCCGCCGGGCGAGGGTGACGGGCACGAGCGTGCCGTCGGGCGCCGGTGCCCAGCGCCGTTCCGACACGTAGTCGGCGCTGCGGTGGCACGGGGCCTCGGCGGTCCTCAGCAGGGTGCGGCCCCCGGTGGCGAGGTCGACCGACCACCAGCGGGTGGGCTCGGTGTAGGAGCCGGTCTCCACGATGATGCTGCCGGTGTCGTAGGTGTGGTTGTGTACCTGGGCGATCCGCCCGGCCGGCAGGTCGGGGTGGAGCTCGTACGGTTCTGCGCCCGGGGAGAAGGGCACCACGCGCAGCAGCGGGGCGCTGTCGCGGCGCAGGGTCAGCACCAGGTGCTCGGCGAAGGCGTCGGCGTGCAGCAGGCGTTCACCGGGGCGGGACGGATGCAGTGGGCTCCACTGTCCGGGGTCGTCGAGGGGCGCGGTGACCGCCTGTGACTCGGGGGCGTCACGGTCGGTGGTGACGACCAGCCGCCCGCGGGCGGCGTCGTGGTCGACGCGGTACTCGGTGCCCGGGGTGCGGCCGGCCACGGAGCGGGGGGCGGCGGCGGGGTCCGCCGCGTCCACCAGCCACACCTCGGTGGTGTCGCGGGAGGCCGCAGTGATGGTGATCAGCTCCCCGGAACGGGTGGCTGCGACGGTGAGCTCGAAGCGGGCGTCGTCCTCGCGCAGGACCAGCGGGTCGTCGTTCGGGTCGGTGCCCAGGCGGTGCAGCCGGACCTCGTGGGGCCGGTAGAGGTCGTCGGGGACGGTGTAGAGGAACGCCCGGGAGTCGGCGCTCCATGCGCCGGTGTAGTAGCTGCGGGCGATGCGCTCCGGAAGGTCCCGGCCGGTGGCCAGGTCCCTGAAGCGCAGTTCGTAGATCTCCTCCCCGACGGTGTCGACGGAGTGGGCGAGCAGGGTGCCGCAGGGGCTGATCTCGCGGACGCCGGTCTCCACGTACGGGGATCCGCCGGCGAGTTCGGCCAGGTCGAGCAGGATCTCCTGGGTAAATTTCTTGTTTCCGCCGGGGACGCGCCGGACCAGCCGTTCGTGCTCTGCGCCCTGCGGTGTCTCGGTCCAGTGGACCTGCCCGGCCTGGGTCCACTCGACGGACCTCTCAACCGGTGCGAGCCGCGCGTCCATGGCCTTCGTGAGGCGTTCCCGCAAGGGTGCGGTGTGCATCGTCATCGCCTCGTAGTAAGCACGTTCTGCGGCCAAATGCGCAGCCACCGCGGGTGGTTGGCGCATCCAGTCGTACTCGTCCGGGCGGTCCGCCCCATGCAGCGAGTACACCGTGCCGCTGCGGCGCGGAAGGGGCGGGGAGGGCTGGTCGGACGGGGGCGGCGACATGCTGAGGTCAGGGGGTGCCTGCGACATGGGCCGGACGTTAACACCGCTCGAGGCCTCTTGAACATCAGCAGTTTTCGCTCGCCACACCCCTTGACCCGATCGATCGATCGACTGAAACTGTGTGCCCCCGCTCCCTCGCCCCCGGAGGCCGCCTTGTCCGTTGCTCCCAACTCCCCGGTCGGCGTCAGACCCGGACGCTCCGCACGCGGCCGCCGGGCTGCCGCACTCGCACTCGGCTGCGCACTCACCCTCGCCCCGGTCGCCCTCCCGGCGGCAGCGCGCGCGGACGCCTCCCCGACCACGGCGGTCTCACCGGGCGGCAAGGCGGGCAAGACGGTCTTCACCGTCGGCATCACCTCGGACGTCGACTCGCTCAACCCCTTCACGGGCCTGGCCCTGGAGTCCTACGAGATGTGGTCGGTGACCTACGACCTGCTCATGGGCTGGAGCGACAAGGACTTCTCCCCGGTGGCCGGGCTGGCCACCTCGTGGACCCCGGCGCCGGACGGCAAGAGCTGGACCTACAAGATCCGCTCAGGGGTCAGGTGGAGCGACGGTCAGCCGCTCACCGCCAAGGACGCCGCGTACACCTTCAACCGCATCATCAACGGGGACTACGAGCAGAGCAACTACGGCAACTACGTCGCCAACATCACCAAGGCCGAGGCCCCCGACGACACCACCCTGATCCTCCATGTGAAGCAGAACACCCCGATCATGACCCGGCTGTGGGTGCCGATCCTGCCGGAGCACATCTGGTCCGGGATCAGCCAGAAGCAGGTCAAGTCCTTCAGCAACGAGCCCAAGGACGGCCCGGTCGTGGGGTCGGGGCCGTTCCGGCTGGTCGAGCGGAAGAAGGGGCAGTACATCCGCTTCGTCGCCAACAAGGACTACTACAACGGCGCCCCGAAGATCGACGAACTGGTCTTCCGGGTCTTCACCAACGCGGACGCCGAGGCCGAGGCCCTCAAGCGCGGCGAGATCGACTACGCCTACAACCTGGAGAACAACGTCTTCTCCTCGCTCAAGGGCCGGCCCGGCATCACGGTGCGCAGCGCCATATCCAGCGGCTTCGACGAGATCGGGTTCAACAACGGCGCCGCGCTCGCGGACGGCACCCGCATCGGCGACGGCAACCCGGCACTGCTCGACAAGCGGGTGCGCCGGGCGATCTCCATGGCCGTGGACCGCAGAACGCTGGTGGAACGGGTGCTCGGCGGCCACGGGACGCCCGGCGACACCGTCATCCCGCCGATGTACAAGGACCTGCACTACTCCCCCGGCACCGGCGAGAAGCAGAGCTTCGACCTCGCCGCGGCCGGCCGGCTGCTCGACGAGGCGGGCTGGAAGCAGGGCGCCGACAAGACCCGGGCCAAGGACGGCAAGAAGCTGAGCCTGCGGCTGTTCACCCGCCAGGAGTCCAAGGAGTCGCAGAACACCGGCGAGTTCGTGAAGAAGTGGCTGTCCCGGATAGGTGTCGAGGTCACCATCAAGGTGATCTCCGAGGACGCACTCACCGAGAAGGTCGGCCAGGGCGACTTCGACATGTTCGAGTGGGGTTGGGGGGTCGAGCCCGACCCGGACTACCAGTTGTCGACGTTCACCTGTGGCAAGCGAAGCTACAAGGACGGCGGCACGGTCTACGGCGACATCTCCGACTCCTTCTACTGCAACCCCGCCTACGACGCGCTGTACACCCGGCAGGCGGGCGAGACCGACCCCGCCAAGCGCGCCGGAATCGTCCAGCAGATGGAGAAGATGCTGTACGACGACGCCGCCTACGCGGTCACCTACTACTACGACGACCTGGCCGCCTACCGTAGCGACCGCTGGACCGGCTTCGTGCCGCAGCCCGCGCCCGCCGGCCCCTACGTCTTCCAGATGGGTACCTACTCCTACCGCAACGTCCACCCGGTGTCGGCGCAGGCCGTCGCCTCGGAGAGCGGCGGCGGAGCGGCCACGACCGTCGGCATCGTCCTCGGCTCCCTGGTGCTCCTGGGAGCCGGCGGGGTCCTGCTGGCCCGGCGCCGGCGCAGCCAGGCCGCGGACGAGCGGGAGTAGCCCCGATGACGGCATCGACCGCAGCCGGGCCGACCGCAGCAGGCGGCCGGTCCGGCGGGCTGCTCAGCGGCCGGGCCCGGTACGCGGTGCGCAAGGTGAGCTGGGCCTTCGGAACCCTGTTCTTCGTGGTCTGCTTCAACTTCGTGCTGTTCCGCATGCTGCCGGGCGACCCGATCGGCCTGTACACCCGCGGCCGCGACATGCCCAGCGAACAGATCGCGGCGCTGCGCGAGCGGCTGAGCAAACCCATGGGCCAGCAGTTCCTGGAGTACCTCTCCAACCCCTTCGCGAGCAGCATCAACTCGGTGCAGTTCAACACGCCGGTGTGGCAGTTGATCGGCGAGCGGGTCTGGCCGACAGTGCTGCTGGCCGGCACCAGCATCGTGATCGCCTCGCTGGCCGGCGTCTGGATCGGGGTGCGCAGCGGCTGGCGGCGCGGCTCGCTCTTCGACAAGGTCTCCACCGGCAGCACGCTCACCCTCTACGCCATGCCGGAGTTCTGGGTCGGCATGGTGCTGATGATCAGCCTGCCGTTCTTCCCCAGCGGGGGGATCTCCTCGCCGGGAGTGGACACCTCCACGCCGTCCGGCTGGCTGGACGTGCTGTGGCACATGGCGCTGCCGGTGGCCTCGCTGTCCCTGGTGTACCTCGCGGAGTACGCGGGCATCATGCGCGCCTCCCTGGTCGACGAACTGGGGCAGGACTATCTGACCCTGGCCCGGGCCAAGGGCCTGCGCGACGACCTGGTGCGGCGCAACCACGCGGTGCCGAACGCCCTGCTGCCGACCATGACGCTGATCCTCGTCAACCTCGGCTTCGTCATCGGCGGCGCCATCACGGTGGAGACCGTGTTCTCCTGGCCGGGCCTGGGACTGCTGTCCTACCAGGCGCTGCGCGGACCGGACATCCCCCTGCTGCAGGCGGTGTTCCTGCTGTTCTCCACGGCGGTGATCGTCTGCACCCTGCTGGCGGACCTGTTGTACTCGGTCCTCGACCCCCGGGTGAGTGATTCGTGAGCCCCCACCACACCACCGAAGCCGACGCTGCCGCGGCCGACGCGGCGGCAACGCCCGCCGCCATCGCCAGGGCGCGCCGGAAGGCAGCGCTGGCCGGCTTCTGGCGTGACTACCGCTCGCACCGGGCCGGGGTGCTCGGCCTGGTGATGCTCGGCGTGTTCGCGCTGGTGGCGGTGGGCGCACCGCTGCTGGCGGACCCCGCCGGTCTGGACATCACCCGGGTGACCGCGCCCAGCCATGCGGCTCCCTCACCGGCGTACCCGCTGGGCACCGACGAGAACGGGCGATCGATCCTGACCCTGCTGATCTACGGGACCCGGATCTCACTGCTGGTGGGACTCGCGGCCACCGCGATCTCCGTCGCCATCGGCGCGGCCATGGGCGTTGCCGCCGGTTTCTACGGGCGCTGGCTGCGGTCGCTGCTGATGGGCATCACCGACTGGTTCCTGGTGATCCCGTTCCTGCCGCTGGCGATTGTGCTCGGCACCCTGTTCGGCGCCTCCCTGCTCAACATCATCGTGGTCATCGGCATCACCTCCTGGCCCGGCACCGCCCGGCTGGTGGCCGCCCAGGCGCTGACCGTGCGGTCACGGCCCTACCTGGAGCGGGCCAAGGCGCTGGGCGCCGACGACTGGCACCAGATGACCCGTCATGTGCTGCCCAATGTGATGCCGCTGGTCCTGGCGAACACCGTGCTGACCGTGTCGGTGGCGATCCTGTCCGAGACCACGCTGTCCTTCCTGGGCCTCGGGGATCCCACCCAGGTGTCCTGGGGCTCCATCCTGGACCACGCAAACGGGTCGGGGGCGATGTCCCGGCACGAGTGGTGGTTCGTGCTGCCGCCCGGCATCTGCGTGGTCCTGGTGGTGCTGGGTTTCACCCTGGTCGGACGGACGCTGGAGAGCGTGCTCAACCCCAGACTGCGGGAGGCGGGAGGGCGATGAGCCTGCTGAAAGTAACGGACCTGCATGTCACCTACCGGACTGCCGAGGGCGAGGTGCCCGCGGTGCGCGGAGTGGACCTGTCCGTGGCGCCCGGGGAGGTCCTGGGGGTGGCCGGCGAGTCCGGGTGCGGGAAGTCGACGCTCAGCCACGCGGTCCTGCGGCTGCTGCCGCGTGCCGCCCGGGTGGACGGGGAGGTGCTGCTGGACGGTGAGGACGTGTTCGGCATGTCCTTCGGCCGGCTGCGGGCAGTGCGCTGGGCGGAGGCGTCGATCGTCTTCCAGGGGGCCCTGCACTCACTGAACGCGGTACGCAGCATCGGCTGGCAGATCGCCGAGCCGATCCTGCTGCACGAGCCGTCCGTCACCCGGCGGGAGGCCGACCGACGAGTCGGTGAACTGCTGGAGCAAGTGGGGCTGCCGGCCCGCAGGGCCTCCGCCTACCCGCACCAGCTCTCCGGCGGACAGCGGCAGCGGGTGATGATCGCGCTGGCGCTGGCCTGCCGGCCTCGGCTGATCATCGCCGACGAGCCCACCACCGCGCTGGACGTCATGGTGCAGGCCCAGGTACTGCAACTGCTCACCGGGCTGGTCCGGGACCTCGGTCTGGCCCTGGTGCTGATCAGCCACGACCTGTCGGTGCTGGGGTCGGTCTGCGACCGGGTAGCGGTGATGTACGCCGGCCGACTGGCGGAGACCGGCCCCGCCCGGAAGGTGTTCGACGACGCCGGGCACCCCTACAGCGCCGCGCTCGCCGGGGCGTTCCCCCGGATCGGCGACCCGCGGTTCCGCTTCGCGCCGCGCGGGTTGCCGGGCGATCCGCCCTTCCCCGGAGAGACGGGGGAAGGCTGCGCCTTCCGGCCCCGCTGCGCGGTGGCGCTGCCTGCCTGCGCCACCACCGACGTGCGGCTCGCCGAGACGTCGCAGGGCCGTATGTCCGCCTGTCTGCGGGCCGGCGAGGCCGGCCTGGATCTGCGAGGTGACCGGTGACCGACAACTCCGCGCTCACAGCCCCGGCGTCGTCCGCGCCGGCCGTCCCGGCGGCCGCGCTGGCCGCCGACGGCCTTCATGTGCGCTACGGCACGGCCCGCGCCGTCGACGGGGTGGACCTGGCGGTCGGGGCCGGTCAGATCGTGGCGCTGGTCGGCGAGTCGGGCTGCGGCAAGACGACGCTGGCCCGCGCCCTGCTCGGCCTGGTGCGCCCGTCCAAGGGACGGGTCACGGTCTCCGGCCGCACCCTGTCGTACACCCGCCGGGCACTGCGCGCCTTCCGGCGCAGCGTCCAACTGGTGCTCCAGGACCCCAGCGGCTCGCTCAACCCCCGGCACACGGTGTACGACGCCGTGGTCGAGGGCCTGCGCATCCACCACATCGGCGGGGACGAGCGGGCGCAGGTCGCCGAGGCCCTGTCACGGGCCGGACTGCGCCCGCCGGAACGCTTCTTCCTGCGCTACCCGCACGAGCTCTCGGGCGGGCAGCGGCAGCGGGTGGTCATCGCCGGCGCCCTGGTGCTGAAGCCGTCGGTGCTGGTCGCCGACGAACCGGTGTCCTCGCTGGACGCCTCGGTGCGCGGCGAGATCCTCGCCCTGCTGTTGCGCCTCCGGCGCGAGCTCGGCCTGTCGGTCCTGGTGGTCACCCACGACCTCGGCCTCGCCTGGAACATCGCCGACCGGGTGGCGGTGATGTACCTGGGGCGGATCGTGGAGAGCGGCCCGGCGGCGGAGGTGCTCCAGCGTCCGCGCCATCCCTACACCCGGGCCCTGCTGTCGGTGGTCCCCGAGGTGTCCGGCACCGAGCCGGTCGTGCTCACCGGGGAGCCCCCCGACCCGTCCCGCGTTCCGGCGGGCTGCCGCTTCCGGCCCCGGTGCCCGGCCTACCTGTCCGGGGAGGCGAAGCGGGCGGGAATCGCCGAGCAGTGCGAGAGAGGCGAGCTGCCGGTGCTGCCCGCCGACGACGGACACCACACCGCCTGCTTCCTGCCGGCGGCCGACGAGACCGCCGACGAGACCGAGGAGACGCCATGACCGGGCATGACATCACAGCGGATCAGGTGTCGGCCGATCAGGTGACGGGGACGGGCGACGCCGCCCGGATCTGCTCCGAACTGATCCGGATCGACACCACCAACCACGGGGACGGTCGCGGCCCCGGTGAGCGCAAGGCCGCCGAGTACGTGGCCGGGCTGCTCGACGGGGCGGGCATCGACCCCGTCGTCCTGGAGTCGGCACCGGGGCGCAGCAATGTGGTGGCCAGGATCGCGGGCGCCGACCCCGGCCGTGAGGCGCTGCTGGTCCACGGCCATCTGGACGTGGTGCCCGCGGACCCGGCCGACTGGGCGGTGCACCCGCTGTCCGGCGCGGTCGAGGACGGCTATGTGTGGGGGCGCGGCGCGGTCGACATGAAGGGCACCTGCGCCATGACGCTGGCCACGGTGCGCTCCTGGGCCCGCCGCGGGGTGCGACCGCCGCGGGACGTGGTGCTGGCCTTCACCGCCGACGAGGAGGCGACCGGCGAGTACGGCGCGTACTTCCTCGCCCGCGAACACCGGGACCTGTTCGACGGGTGCACCGAGGGGATCAGCGAGTCGGGCGGGTTCAGCGTCACCGCCTCGGGGCCCGACGGTGCGCCGGTGCGGCTGTACCCGGTGGCGACCGGCGAGCGCGGTATCGCCTGGATGCGCCTCACCGCCCTCGGCGCCGCCGGGCACGGTTCCCGGTACGGCGCGGACAACGCGGTGGCCGAGTTGTGCCACGCTCTGTCCAGGCTCGCCTCGTACCGGTGGCCGGTGCGGTTGACCCCCGCGGTGCGGGCGCTCCTCGACGGCGTCGCGAAGGCGCTGGGCACCACGGTCGACCACGACCGGCTGGATGCGGAGGCCGAACGGCTGGGGCAGGTCGGCGAACTCTTCGCCGATGTGCTGCGCAACTCGGCCAATCCCACGATGCTGGAGGCCGGATACAAGGTCAACGTCATTCCGGGTGCCGCGACGGCACAGGTCGACGGCAGGTTCCTGCCCGGTTTCCGGGAGGAGTTCCTGGAGAGCGTGGACCGGTTGCTGGGTCCCCGAGTGACCCGGGAGTTCGTCAACTTCGAGGACGCCGCGGACGTTGGACCCGATGCGGGGCCGGGGAGCACGACGTTCGAGGCACTGGGCGCCGCACTGGTCGCCGAGGACCCGCTGGCACGGCCGGTGCCGTATGTGATGGGCGGTGGCACCGACGCCAAGGCGTTCGCCGAGATCGGCGTCCGCAGCTACGGTTTCGCCCCGCTGCTGCTGCCCCCGGACCTGGACTACTGGGGCCTGTTCCACGGCATCGACGAGCGGGTGCCGGTGGCGGCGCTCGACTTCGGGGTGCGCGTGCTCGACCGCTTCCTGCTGGGAACGTGAGGGTGCGGGGCACCGCTGCACAGCCGGGGCCCGCCGCACGTGGGTCCCGGCGCCACCCCGGCGGGGTGGCGCCGGGACCGGGCACCCTCATGCCTCGGCGGGCAGCCACCGGTAGCGGGTCCACTGGTCCACCGCGACGGCGCCCAAACTCCGGTAGAAGGCCGCGGCCGCGTCGTTACCGTGCATGACGTCCCATTCGACCCGGCCGTCGGTACGGGCGCGCAGGTCGTCCAGGAGCGCCCGGCCGAGGCCGAGGCGGCGGTAGCGCGGGCGCAGATAGAGGTCCTCGAGCCAGATGCCGCTGCGCCCGGCCCAGGTGGAGAATGTCGGGTACCACAGTGCGGTGCCGGCCACGGTGCCGGGCTGCCCCGGAGGTTCGGCGATCAGCGCCCGCACGACCGGGACCGGGCCGAAGAGGCCCTCGGCCAGACCTTCGGGGGTGAGCGCGATCTGGTCGGCGGCACCCTCGTGGGCGGCGTGCTCGACCATCAGGGCGTGGATCTCCGGGGCATCGCCGGGTACTGCGTCGCGGATGGGCACGGGATTCCTCTCTCAGGTCCGGCAGACCGGGGCCGGGTGGTACGGACGGCGGGGACGGCGTCAGGCCCTGCCCGGCGGCAGCGCCACCTGCCAGATCTCCTCGACCAGTCTCCGGGCGTGGGAGACGTCGGTGACGAAGGGGGCGCGCTGGACCTCGGGGGGCGCGCCGAGCGCCGCCAGCGCCATCCTGGCGTGGGCGGCGGCGATCTCGTCGAGGCCGAGCGGGCCGCCGGGGGCGTACCAGCCGGCCACCGCCGAGCACATCTCCAGCAGGGCGATACGGACGACGGACCGCTCCGGCGCGTGGAAGAGACCCGTGTCACAGCCGTCCGCGACGGCCCGCCGCCAGTAGTCCTCGTAGCTGTCGCGCAGCGCGACGGCAGCCTTGCGGTGCTCCGGCCCCAGCGCGCGCAGTTCGTGGTCGACGACCGCCGTCTCGTCGGGATACAGGGCGTGCGAGAGCACATGGACGTGGACCAGTCCGGCGATCCGCTCGCCGGGTTCCGCCGTCCGCTCCGAGACCCGTTGGGCGGCGGCGCCCAGCCGCAGCAGGCTGTGGCGCATGATGCCGAAGAGCAGGTCGTCCTTGGAACCCATGTAGTGGTAGAGGGAGGCCGAGGACAGGCCGGCGGCGTCGGCCAGTTCGCGGATCCCGGTCCCGTGGAAGCCCTTGGCCGCGAAGAGCTCGACGGCCGCGCGCCACACCCGGGTCCGGGCGACCTCCCGGTCGGCGCCAGCCTGTTGTTCGGACCTGGACCTGGGCATCGGCGGCTCCTCGGTACGGGCCCGGTGGCGGGGACGGGTTCCCGGGTGGGGTTCGCAGGGCCGCGCAGCGCGGCGCCCCGGCACCGGGCCTTGACGGTGCTATCGGTGGTGCCTACGGTACAGACTCGATCGATCGATCGACAGGGGGGATGCCGCACCGGCCGCCCCGCCCCGCCCGCCGCCGGAGGAGCACCGTGACGAGCCGAGTCCCCCCAATCTCCAGCACCCGGTGCTCGGACGTCACCGTGATCCACCTGAACCGCCCGCACCGGCTCAACGCGGTCGTGCCGGAACTCGTCGACGGGCTGCTGGACGCCCTGGAGCAGGCCCGCCGGGACCAGGTGCGGGCCGTGGTGCTCGCCGGCCGGGGGCGCGCCTTCTGCTCCGGACACGACCTGCGCGAGGAGCCCCCCGCGGACGGCGCCGAGGCCGCCCGCCGGCGGATCGACCGCATCCAGGACGTGACCCGGACGATCCGCAGCCTGCCCTTCCCGGTGATCGCCGCGGTGCACGGCTATGCGCTGGGCGCGGGCTGTGAGTTCGCGCTGAGCTGCGACCTGGTCGTGGCCGGCACCGACGCCTGGTTCGGCTTCCCGGAGATCTCGGTCGGGCTCAGCGTGACCGGCGGCGTCTCCCGGCTGCTGACCGCGGCCCTCGGTCTGCTGAGGGCCAAGGAGCTGGTTCTGCTCGGGGAACGTTTCGACGCGGCCGAGGCCGCCCGGCTCGGGCTGGTCAACCGCCTCGTGCCCGCGGGCACCCACGAGGAGGCCGCCACGGAGCTCGCCCGTGCACTGGCCCGGAAGCCGCCGTTCGCGCTGGCGATCGCCAAACGGAGCTTCGACAGCGGGCTCGACGGCACCCTGGAGGCAGCCCTGGAACGCGAGACGACGGACGCGCTGCTCACCCTGGCGCACGGCGAGGCCGAGGCCGGACGCAACGCCTTCACCGCACGGAAGGGGGCCTGAGGTGGACGCACCGCAGTACCCGGCGGCCGTGCCCGCCGACCAGGTCGCCGACCTGGACACCCTGGTGCGCCGGGCGGCCGCCCGCTGGGGCGGCCGCCGCGCATGGACCTTCGACGAGACCGGGGAGGAGCTGACCTTCCAGGAGGTGGCCGACCGGGTCGCACGGCTGGCCGAACCTCTGGCCGGAATCGGCGTGGGCCACGGCGACCGGGTCGCGGTGCTGCTGCGCAACCGCCCCGAGTTCCCGCTGACCTGGCTGGCGCTGGCGCGGCTGGGCGCCGCCATGGTGCCGGTCAACACCAACTACCGCCGCCACGACGCCGGCCACCTGCTGACCGACTCAGGCGCCCGGCTGCTGGTCACCGCGGCGGAGTTCCTGGGACTGGCCGCCGAGTTGCAGGACGCCGTGCCCGGTCTGGAACACGTCTGGGACATCGACGCTCCGCTGCCGCGGACCCCGGCGACGAAGAAGGCCGGACCGGGGGAGCGGACCGGCCCGGTCCCCGAGGACCTGGCCAACATCCAGTACACGTCGGGCACCACCGGCAAGCCCAAGGGCTGTCTGCTCCCCCACCGCTACTGGACGGTTCTTGCGGGCAGCATGGTGACCGAGTTCCCCCGGCTCGGCCCGGACGACGTGCTGCTCACCTCCCAGCCCTTCCACTACATCGACCCGCAGTGGAACGTCGCCGCGGGGCTGCTGTCCGGCGCACACCTCGTGGTCCTCGACCGCTTCCACCCGGCGTCGTTCTGGGCGAAGGTCCGCGAGTACGGCGTCACCTACTTCTATTGCCTGGGGCTGATGCCCGCGCTGCTGCTGCGCATGCCCCCGGACCCCGGCGACCGCGACCACCGGGTGCGGGCCGTCCAGTGCTCCGCCATCCCCCACCAGCTCCACCAGGCGCTGCAGGACCGCTGGGGGGTGCCCTGGTACGAGGCCTTCGGGATGACAGAGACCGGCGCCGACCTCCGGGTGGACGAACGGGACCACGCCGCCTCGGTGGGCACCGGATGCATCGGCCGTCCCACAGCCCGGCGCGACGTGCGCATCGTCGGCGCGGACGGCCGGCCGGTCCCGCGCGGCACCACCGGGGAGATCGCCCTGCGCGGGATCGGGCTGATGGACGGTTACCTCGGCCGGCCCGAGGAGACCGCCGCGGCGTTCCGGGACGGCTGGTTCCACACCGGCGACCTGGGCCGGATGGACCACGACGGCCGTGTCTACCACCTGGGCCGCGCCAAGGACATGATCCGCCGCAGCGGGGAGAACGTGTCCGCAGCCGAGGTGGAGGAGGTCCTGCTGCTCCACCCGGCCGTGGGCACCGCCGCCGTGGTCGCGGTGCCGGACGAGCTGCGCGGCGAGGAGATCAAGGCCTGCCTGGTGGTCGCCGCCGGGCAGTCGCGGCCGGACCTCGAGGAGCTGGCTGCCTTCTGCGGCAGGCGGCTGGCCTACTTCAAGGTGCCGCGTTACTGGGAGTTCCGCGACACCCTGCCGCTGACGGCCTCCGAGCGGGTCGCCAAGGGCACTCTGCTGGCCGGCACCGGGGACCCGCGCCTGGGCGCGTACGACCGGGTGGACGGGGTGTGGCGGTAGTGCGCATCGACACCATCCTCACCGACCTCACCGCCGTCACCGTCGACCCTTCCCGACCGGTCGCCCACCGCATCGGCATCCACCACGGCCGCATCATCGGCCTCGACGGCGACCTGGAGGGGGTGCGTGCCGACCGCACGGTGAGCCTGGGCGGCGCCTGCGTGGTCCCGGGCTTCAACGACGCCCACAACCACATGGCCCTGTTCGGCCTGTCGCTGACCGAGGTCGACCTGGCGAGCCCGCCGATGCGGACCCTGGAGGACGTCTACGCCGCCGTCGCCGAGCGTGCCCGCACCCAGCCGCCGGGCAGCTGGATCATCGGCTCGGGGTACGACCAGAACAAACTCGGCGGCCGGCACCCGCACCGGGACGGCCTGGACCGCGCCGCCCCCGGCCACCTGGTCTGGCTGCGCCACACCTCCGCCCACATGTCGGTGGCCAACTCCCTGGCACTGCAAGCCGCGGGAGTGTTCAGCAAGGCGGCCGTGCCCGACGGCGGCAGGGTCGCCACCGACCCCGACGGGCGCCCCAACGGCCTGCTGGAGGAACAGGCCCAACTGCTGCTGCGTCGCCTGCGCTACCCCTACCCCCGCGCACAGCTCGTCGAGGCTGTGGCGGCAGCCGGCCGCCACTACCTCAGCGAGGGCATCACCACCTGCACCGAGGCCGGGATCGGCCAGGGCTGGATCGGGCACTCGCCCGTCGAGGCGGCCGCCTACCAGGATGCCCTCGACGGCGGGCGGCTGCCGGTGAGGGTCAGGTTGATGGTGACCGCGGACACCGTCCACCCGCTGCAGGATTCCCCCGGCGCCGCCCCCGGCCACGGCCTCGATCTGGGGATGCGCACCGGCTTCGGCGACGCCCGGCTGCGGCTGGGCGCGGTCAAGGTCTTCTCCGACGGTTCGCTGATCGGCCGCACCGCGGCCCTGTGCTGCGACTTCGCCGACGAGGTGGGCAACCGGGGCTATCTGCAGGCGGACCCCGAGGTCCTGCGCGAGCAGATCGTCACCGCCCATGCCGCCGGCTGGCAGGTCGCCACCCACGCCATCGGCGACCGCGCCGTGGACCTCGTTCTGAACGCATACGCCGAGGCCCAGGCGCGTCATCCGCGCACCGGCACCCGGCACCGCATCGAGCACTGCGCGGTCACCCGCCCCGACCAGCTCGCCCGGTTGGTGTCGCTCGGTGTCGTCCCGGTGCCGCAGGCCGCGTTCGTCGGGCAGATCGGTGACGGTATGCGCACCGCGCTCGGGGAGGAGCGGGTGCCCTGGTGCTACCGCCACCGCTCCTTCCTGGACGCGGGCCTGACCGTGCCGGGCAGCTCCGACCGGCCGGTGGTCCGGGGTACCCCGCTGCTGGGTATCCACGACATGGTCAACCGCCGCACCCAGAGCGGGGAGCCGTTCGCCCCCGAGGAAGGGGTGAGTCCCCTGGAGGCGCTGCGTTCCTACACGGCGGGCTCGGCGTACGCCGGCTTCGACGAGGCCGAGCTCGGCAGCATCACCCCCGGCAAGCTCGCCGACCTGGCGGTGCTGAGTGACGACCCCACCGCCGTGCCGCCCGACCGCATCGGTGCCATCACCGTCCTGGGCACCGTGGTCGGCGGCGTCCTCGCGTACGGGGCCGACGCCCTCGGTGCCCCGGACGACCTGTCGCCCGGCGGAGGGGCTGTTCGGTCAACGACGCCTCCCTGAGCCGGGCGCTCGGCGTCCTCCGGCGCGTTTGCCGGCAGACGGCGCACCGCAGGTGCCGCGCGCACCCGCTGGCCGCCGCCGGCCTCGGGCTCTGTCGGCGGGTGCTGCCGCGTCCGCGAAGCTCCGCCGTGGGTCGGCCGGCCCGTGCCCGGGGTCACTTGGTGACGTCGACGGTCACAAAGTCCGCTGACGCCTCGTGCAGCGCGTCTCCGTCGTAGGAAACCACGTAGAGGGTGCTGCCCTTGGCGGGCGGTACGTCGTCGACCGTGAAGGAGCCGTCGGAGCCGACAGTGACGGCGGGCAGGTCGATGACGCCCTTCTTCGTCACCCTGCACACGCCGACGGTGGTGCCGGCCGGCAGCGCGACCCCCGGCGTGGTCAGGGTGCCGTGGATCTCCACACCCGACATGGTCGCCTCGGTGGGCGTGTCGAGCGCCAGGTCGGTGGGCGCCTTGACCACGTCCACGGCGAGCGTGGCGTCCTGGGCGGGGCCGGCGCTCTGGACCAGGAGGTCGGCCGCGGTGCCGTCGACCGGGCCGCCGCGCGCGAGGAGCGAGCCGTCCGGGCTGAACGCGACCGCCGTCGAGCTGGTGCCGTCGGGCAGCGGCCCGTGTCCGGGCGCCACTTCGCTCAGGTCGGTGGTGGACAGCACCTTGGTCCCCGACACCCCGGCAGCCGCCAGGGCGAGGGCGCCGTCAGGGCTCACCGCCACGTCCCGCGGCACCGTCGTCGGGTCGTCCGGGCCGGCGAACCCGACCTCGGCCGACCGGCTGAGGGTCGGCGCGGTCGCGTCCCGCACGTCGACGGCCGGCTTGGGCCCGGAGCTGGAGAAGGGGAACGCCTCGACGATCTTGTCGCCGGCGGGCGAGGCGGCGATCTTCGGGTCGGCTTTGCCCGAGATGCTCTCCGTGTGGCTGCCGCCCGTCAGAGCCCCGCTGTAGAGCGCCTGGGGCTCGGTGGTGCAGTCCGTCGGGGTCGACTGGCCGGTCATCCTGGTGAACCGGAGCGTGCTGCCGGTCGCCACGATGTCACCGGTGCACCTCCCTTGAAGGAGTCGCTGCGCACCCATCCGCCGCCGATGGGGGCGAAGGTGCCGGGGTTGAAGATCAGGATGTAGTTGGCCACGCCGACGTAGAGGATGCCGCCGTCCGCGGAGAGCACCATCGCGCCCGGATCGATGAGGGCGTCGGCCGTGACGGTCTGCAGCAGGTTGCCGTCGAAGTCGTACACCAGCAGTTCGTGCACGGTCGCGTTGAGCGCGCCCGTGGTCACGTAGACACGCCGGCGGGCCTGGTCGGCCAGCATGCGCGCGTAACGGCTGGACGGCAGTCCCAAGCCCATCGCGCGGCGGGCCAAGCGCTCCGCTCAGTGCCAACCATCCCGCTTTCACGCCAACTGAAAAGCCTCGTCACACACACGGTCACCTGCGCACCCGGGGCATGCCCAGGCCGATCCAGGAGATGATCTCGCGCTGGATCTCGTTGTTCCCGCCGCCGAAGGTGAAGATCACGGCCGAGCGGTAGCCGCGTTCCAGCTCGCCGTGGAGCACGGCGCCCGACGATCCCTCCTTCAGCGCGCCCGCGGCCGCGACGATCTCCATGAGCCGGGCGTAGGCGTCGCGGCGGGCCTCGGAGCCGTAGACCTTGACGGCGGAGGCATCCTGCGGGCTGAGCGTGCCCTCCTGTACCGCGTTCACCATCCGCCAGTTGAGGAGCTTCATCGCCTCCAGCTGCGTGTGCGTGCGGGCGAGGCCGCGCCGGACCCAGGGCAGGTCGATCACGCGGCGGCCGTCGGCGAGCTTGGTCTCCATGGCCCAGCGCTGCACGTCGTGCAGGGCGCGGATGGCCATGGTGCCGTGCGCGGCGAGCGTGACGCGTTCGTGGTTGAGCTGGTTGGTGATCAGCCGCCAGCCCTTGTTCTCCTCGCCGACGCGGCGGGAGACGGGGACGCGGATGTTCTCGTAGTAGCTGGCGGTGGTGTCGTGCGAGGCGAGGGTGTTGATGAGGGTGCAGGAGTAACCGGGGTCGGAGGTCGGCACGAGCAGCACGGTGATGCCCTTGTGCGGCGGCGCGTCCGGGTCGGTGCGCACGGCGAGCCACACCCAGTCGGCGGTGTCGCCGTTGGTGGTCCAGATCTTCTGCCCGTCGACGACGTACTCGTCGCCCTCGCGGACGGCCCGGGTCCTGAGCGCCGCGAGGTCCGTGCCCGCGTCCGGCTCGCTGTAGCCGATCGCGAAGTCGATCTCGCCGGAGAGGATCCTGGGCAGGAAGTACGCCTTCTGCTCGTCCGTGCCGTACCGCATGAGCGTGGGTCCGACCGTGTTTAGGGCCATCAGCGGCAGCGGCACCCCTGCCCGGGCTGCCTCGTCGAAGAAGATGAACTGCTCCACAGGGGTCAGGCCGCGACCGCCGTACTCCTTCGGCCAGCCCACGCCGAGCCAGCCGTCGCCGCCGAGGCGGCGGATGGTGTCGCGGTAGAAGCGCTTCTGCGCCGCCGGGTCGGCGTAGCGAACGTAGGCGTTGTCCGGCACCAGGCCGGCGAAGTAGCCGCGCAGTTCGGTGCGCAACCGCTGCTGCTCGGGCGTGTGGTCGAGATGCACGGCGCCTCCAGGCTCCCAGGGCAGGTCCTGACGGCGCACACCGTAGAACGCGTTCCAGAAATTGGGAATGCCGGTGCAGGGGGAATGCCCGCCGCGCCCGCGGGCCGGCGGCCGGCCCGGCCCCTCAGCCCAGCGTCTCGATCAGGTCGGTGCAGGCCCGGGCACACGTCCGGCATGCCTGCGCGGCCTCCCGGCCGCCGGGGTCCGCGTCGAAGACGTGAGCGCTCTCCAGACAGACGGCCCGGCACCACTCCACCTGAGCGCGGATGCCGGCCTCGTCCTGCCGGGTCTGTTCGGACAGCACGCGGCAGGTCGCGTCGCAGACCTCCGCGATCATGATGCCCCTGCGGCGCAGGTGTTCGTTTTCCTCGCTCCCGCCCGGATCCACCAGGCTCGCCCGCAGCGCGCACGCCCGCGCGCACCGCGCACACGCCTGTGCGCAGGCGAAGCGGTCCTCCAGGAAGCGGATGAGCTCCTGTTGCGATGTCGTCGATGCCACCTCGCCCGGGTAGCCGGAGCCGACCCCGTCAAACCCGGTGCCCCGGCCCGGCCCGCGGCCCGTTTCCCCGCGGGCCGGACCCGTTTCCCCGCGGGCCGGACCCGTTTCCCCGGCGGCGCCGAAGGGCACTCGGGGCCCGAGGAGCGACCGGGGGAAGCGAGATCCATGGCCGGCCCCGACGATGCCGCCCTGCCCCTGCCCGACTACGACCATCTGCCGATCGGAGGCCCGGAAGGCCGCATCCGCGCCCTGACCGCCGACGAGGTGGAGACGCTGCCCACCTGCGAGCGGGCGCACGCCGGCCGCCTCCCCGTGGCCGCGCCGCTGTCGGCCCGGCTGGGGCAGGAGCGGGCGCCGAACCGGCTTCCGGCGACCGGGCCGGCCTGCGTCCGGAGGTGAGGGGGAGCAGCGTGGGCTCCCCGGTCCCGCCGGCCACCCCGCCAGAACCCAGCAGTCCGCCGCCGCACGGGGCACCGGACCAGCCGGGGAGGCCGAAGAAAGACCGCGCCTGGGGGACGACGCCCGACATGGGCACCGTCCCGCCCGCGAACCCGGCACACCCCGCCTGCCGTCAACCACCAGTTGACAGCAAGCCTCCGCCGCCGGCCCCCGCAAGGCCCCCGGCGGCACCTCCCGGCCCCCCGTCCGACGACACCCGGCCGCAGGGGACAATTACCGTATGGCTCTCAAGAACGTCACCGACCATTCCTTCGAACGCGATGTCCTCACCAGCGACAAGCCTGTCCTGGTCGACTTCTGGGCCGCCTGGTGCGGCCCGTGCCGCCAGGTCGCCCCCGTGCTGGAGGCGATCGCCGCAGAGCACGGCGACAAGATCGACATCGTCAAGCTCGACATCGACGAGAACCGTGCAACCGCCTCCCGCTACCGGGTCATGTCCATACCGACGATGAAGCTCTTCAAGGGCGGCAAGGTCGTGAAGACCGTCGTGGGCGCCAAGTCCAAGGCCGCACTCGAGCGCAAGCTCGCCGACCACCTCGCCTGACACGGA
>NZ_JBHUDX010000083.1:170170-182381 GCF_042678285.1 Streptomyces caeni | reverse complement strand
CCGCGCCCCTGCCGGCGTCCGTGTGCCCTCATCCTTCTTCGCCGTCGGTGACGGCACTCCCGCGTCCCACCGGGCGGACGTGTGACCCGTATGCACCGGAGAACGTCGACACACGTGACCATCGCCTCCTCAGCGCCGATACTTTCCGACAATGAACCGACGACACCGTCCACCCACACCTGACGGCACGTCAGCGAGGCCGGCACCACCCACGCCGGGTCCAGAGGCCCGCCAGTCAAGCTCCCAGGAGGTAGCCCATGAGGATGTTGATCAACGTCCCGGAAACGGTGGTCGCGGACGCGCTGCGGGGCATGGCGGCAGCCCACCCCGAGCTTGCGGTCGACGTGGAGAACCGGGTGATCGTACGGCGTGACGCCCCGGTCGCCGGAAAGGTCGCCCTGGTCTCCGGCGGCGGCTCGGGGCACGAACCGCTGCACGGAGGGTTCGTCGGCCCCGGCATGCTGTCGGCCGCCTGTCCCGGCGAGGTGTTCACCTCCCCGGTGCCCGACCAGATGGTGCGCGCGGCGGCGGCCGTGGACAGCGGTGCGGGCGTGCTGTTCATCGTGAAGAACTACACCGGCGACGTGCTGAACTTCGACATGGCGGCAGAGCTCGCCGAGGACGAGGGCATCCAGGTCGCGAAGGTCCTCGTCGACGACGACGTGGCGGTCACCGACAGCCTCTACACCGCGGGCCGGCGCGGCACCGGCGCCACCCTGTTCGTGGAGAAGATCGCGGGGGCGGCCGCGGACGAGGGGCAGCCGCTGGAGCGCGTGGAGTCCATCGCCCGGCAGGTCAACGACAACTCACGCAGCTTCGGTGTCGCCCTCAGCGCCTGCACCACTCCGGCCAAGGGCACCCCGACGTTCGATCTGCCGCCCGGCGAACTGGAGTTGGGCATCGGCATCCACGGCGAACCGGGGCGCGAGCGCCGCCCGATGATGACCTCCCGCGAGATCGCCGACTTCTCGGTGCACGCCGTGCTGGACGACCTGGAGCCGCGCAACCCCGTGCTGGTCCTGGTCAACGGGATGGGTGCGACCCCGCTGCTGGAGCTGTACGGCTACAACTCGGAGGTGCAGCGGGTGCTGACCGAGCGTGGCGTCGCCGTGGCCCGCACCCTGGTCGGCAACTATGTCACCTCTCTCGACATGGCGGGCGCCTCGGTCACCCTGTGCCAGGCCGACGAGGAACTACTGCGCCTGTGGGACGCGCCGGTCAGCACGCCGGGGCTGCGCTGGGGCAGGTGAGTGAGGTCAACGTCCACACCACGCAAGGAGATTCAGTGCTCGACGCCGACTTCTTCCGCCGCTGGATGGCGACGGCCGCCGCGTCCGTCGACCGCGAGGCCGAGCGGCTGACCGCGCTCGACTCGCCGATCGGCGACGCCGACCACGGGACCAACCTGCAACGCGGGTTCCGCGCGGTGGTGACCGCGCTGGAGAAGGAGGCGCCGGACACTCCCGGCGCGGTTCTCCAGCTCGCGGCCCGGCAGCTGATCTCGACGGTCGGCGGAGCGTCCGGTCCGCTGTACGGCACGCTGCTGCGCCGCGCCGGCAAGGCCCTCGGGGACGCCGCCGAGGTGTCCGGGGAACAGCTCGCGAAGGCGCTGGGGGCGGGCGTGGACGCGGTCATGACGCTGGGCGGGGCCTCGCCCGGCGACAAGACGATGATCGACGCCCTGGTGCCCGCGGTGGACGCGCTCGGCACCTCGTTCGAGGCCGCGAAGGCCGCCGCCGAGGAGGGCGCCGTCGCGACGACGCCGTTGCAGGCCCGCAAGGGCCGCGCGAGCTATCTCGGTGAGCGCAGCATCGGGCACCAGGATCCCGGCGCCACCTCGTCGGCCCTGCTGATCGCCGCACTGGTGGAGGCCGCCGGTGAGTGACGCCGACGAGAAGCCGGTGGGCATCGTGCTCGTCTCGCACAGCGCAGCGGTCGCCGCGTCGGTCGCCGACATGGCGACGGCACTGGCGGGCGGCGGGGCGACCGCGCCCGTCGCCGCGGCGGGCGGCACGGAGGACGGCGGGTTGGGCACGAGCGCCGAACGGATCTCGGCCGCGGCCGCCTCCGTGGACCGGGGCGCCGGGGTCGCCGTGCTGATGGACCTGGGCAGTGCGGTCCTCACCGTGAAGGCGCTGCTGGCGGAGGGGGACGAACTGCCGGAGAACACCCGGCTGGTCGACGCGCCCTTCGTCGAGGGCGCGGTCGCCGCGGTGGTCACGGCCTCCGCGGGCGCGGACCTGGCGGCGGTGGAGGCTGCGGCCGAGGAGGCATACGGGTACCGGAAGGAGTAGCCCGGGAAGAAGGCGTAGGCGTACCGGAAGGAGTGGTCCCGGGCGGAGTCGGTCAGGATGGAGCGGTCCCGGAATGGGCGACCCCGCCGGGAGTGACGGCGATTCCACGCACCCGCGCGGGCCCGGGCCCGCGCGGGTGCGTCATGTCCGGTCGTGCCCGCTCCTTTCGCGGGCTCCGTTCTCCCGCAGGAACCTGCGCGCCAGTTCCTCGCCCCGTTCCCTGGCCGCGCGGCGGTCCTCGAGCCGGGACACGCGCGCGTCCCTGAAGACGATGTACGTCACCCCGAAGTCGGCTCCGCCGGTGCGCGGGTCGTGGCGGATGCCCAGGGCCCTGACGGTGGCGTACGACGCCTCACCGATGATCTCCCGGGGACCCGTGTCGCCGACGACCGCGTACTGGACGCGGCCCCGGAGGATCACAGCGGCGACGGAACCGCCCCCGATGCCGTATCTGCGGTGGTCCCAGATCGCGCTGGGGGCGGGCACCACGATGTACGGCAGTGTCTCGGCGCTCACATACCGTCCGTCGGACTGCCGGTACGTGGTGGCCGGGGTGAAGGACGGATCGGTCCGCCGGTTGCACACCGGGCCGGGCCGCCCGTCGCAGTCGGTGTCCATGTCCGCCTTCCAGAACACGGCGCCGCGGGCCCCGCAGACCGGGATGTCCGCCGGGGTGCCCTGGTCGCTGCGGTAGCGCCCGTGCGACACCTGGACGCAGTCGCGCACCGCGGCCAGCAGGTCGGCGGCGCGCACGGCGCCCTCCTGCGCGGCCGGGGGCTGCTGCGGCCGGGCACCGGCCAGCAGCAGGGCGGGTGCGAGCAGAGCGGGGGCGAGCAGGGCGGCGCCGGCCGCGGCCGGCAGCAGCAGCGGCAGCGGAACGAACACGACGAGAGCCCCTCTTCCGGAAGTGACGGGTGGTCATCCATCCCGTAGACGTGCCACGTTCGGGGGTTCGTCCACCAAGAGGGAACCGGACGGAGCACAGCTCCTTGGTGCGGTCGAGTGGCCGGGAAACCTGCCCGGCCACTCGACCGCGCTCGCCGGCGCGGGAACAGCGACGACAGCGGGACCGCGCCGTCGGGCACGAACTGCCGCAGATGGCAAGCAAGTTCACGCCGTGCCAGGCACCAGCATACGTAGCCCCGGCGCGCACCGGGGGAACACCGCCTCCAACCGCCCGCACTCTTGCCGCGATCGGAGCAGTCACGCCATAAAGGTACAGACCAATCCGGCGGGGGGAGACGGGCCGTGCGACCCGGGACGCGGCCGGCAACCTCTCACCGGCGAGCGAGGCGGTGCGGCTGACCACGCCGCCCGGCTCCCACGACGGCAGGGGCACCGCCCCGACCCGCTTCCGTGCCACGGCGCACCGCGCCGACGGGGCGTACCGCCTCGATCTGTCCTGGGTCCCCCCGGACGCCGATGGAGTCATCACGGAGTACCGGATCCACCTCGACGGGAAGCCGGCCACCTCACTCGTCCGGGGCGGCACGGCGCCGCGCACCACGGCCTCCTACAGTTTCTACGCGGGCCGGGAGGCCGGGGCCACGCACCGGGTACGGATCCGCGCGAAACCGCCGGACGGCACCTGGGGCGGCTTCTCGCCCGAGCGGCCGGTGACGACGGGCCGGTGACGACGGGCCGGTGACGACGGCCGCACGGCCTGCCGGACTACCGCCGCACGTCCGGCTCTTCGGGGGCGGGCAGGTCGTCGAACGCATCCAGGGCGTGTGTCAGCCACTGGATCCAGAAGGTCTCCAGGTCGATGCCGGCCCGCAGCACGAGATGCCGGATGCGGTCCTGCGCGGAGTTGCTGCCGGGCCCGAAGTCACGTTTCTCGATCTCCAGGTACTCGGCCAACTGGCCCTGGTGGAGGGCGAGATGGCGGTGCAGGTCCGCCTCGATGCCCTCGGTGCCGACGACGGCCGCGGCGCGCAGCCGCAGCAGCAGCACGTCGCGCACCGGCTTGGGATCTTGGGGCGCGGACGTCCAGCGGGCGAGCTCGGCGCGACCCGCGGGCAGGACCTCGTACGACTTCTTCTGCCCGCGGACCGGCTGTGCGGTGGGGAGGGCACGGATCAGGCCGTCGCTCTCCAGCCGTCCCAGCTCGCGATAGATCTGCTGGTGGGTCGCCGACCAGAAGTAGCCGATCGACCTGTCGAACCGACGGGTCAGTTCGAGTCCCGACGACGGCTTCTCCAGCAGGGCGGTCAGGATCGCGTGCGGGAGTGACATGAGCTCATCCTAGGGAGCGGCACGCGGCCCTACAGCGCCGCGGCCAGTTCCGTGCCCTGCTTGATCGCGCGCTTGGCGTCCAGCTCCGCCGCCACGTCGGCGCCGCCGATGAGGTGCGGTGTCCGGCCCGCGGCCACCAGTTCCTCGTACAGGTCGCGGCACGGCTCCTGCCCGGTGCACAGCACGATCGTGTCGACCTCCAGGACCCGGCTCGCACCGTCGACGGTGATGTGGAGCCCGGCGTCGTCGATCCGGTCATAACCCACCCCCGGAACCATGGTGACGCCGCGGTGCTTCAGCTCCGTGCGGTGGATCCAGCCGGTGGTCTTGCCGAGCCCCGCGCCGACCTTGGAGGTCTTGCGCTGCAGGAGGTGGACGGTGCGCGGTGGGGCCGGCCGCTCGGGCGCGGTGAGGCCGCCGGGGGCGCGGTAGTCCATGTCGACACCCCAGTGGCGGAAGTAGGTCGCCGGGTCCTCGCTCGCCTTGTCGCCGCCGTCGGTGAGGTACTCGGCGACGTCGAAGCCGATGCCGCCCGCGCCGAGGATCGCGACGCGCTCCCCGACGGGGACGCCGTCGCGCAGCACGTCGAGGTAGCCGACGACGCTGGGGTGGTCGATGCCGGGGATCTGGGGGGTGCGCGGGGTGACCCCCGTGGCGACGACGACCTCGTCGTGGCCGGACAGGTCGCCGGCGGTGACGCGGGTGTTCAACCGGACGTCCACGCCGCGCAGCTCGAGCTGGGTACGGAAGTAGCGGAGCGTCTCGTCGAACTCCTGCTTGCCGGGGACCTTGCGGGCGATGTTGAGCTGGCCTCCGATCTCGCCCGCCGCGTCGTAGAGCGTGACGTCGTGGCCGCGCTCGGCGGCCGAGACGGCGCAGGCCATCCCGGCGGGTCCGGCGCCCACCACCGCCACCCGCTTGCGCAGCCGGGTCGGGGACAGGACCAGCTCGGTCTCGTGGCAGGCGCGCGGGTTGACCAGGCAGGAGGTGATCCTGCCGCTGAAGGTGTGATCGAGGCACGCCTGGTTGCAGCCGATGCAGGTGTTGATGGTCTCGGGACGTCCCGCCGCGGCCTTGGCGACGAAGTCGGCGTCGGCGAGCATGGGTCGGGCCAGGGACACCATGTCGGCACAGCCCTCGGCGAGCAGCCGCTCGGCGACCTCGGGGGTGTTGATGCGGTTGGTGGTCACGAGCGGGATCGAGACGGCACCCATCACCTTCTCGGTCACCCATGCGTATGCGCCGCGCGGTACGGAGGTGGCGATGGTCGGGATGCGGGCCTCGTGCCAGCCGATACCGGTGTTGATGAGGGTCGCCCCGGCGGCCTCGACCGCCTTGGCGAGCGTGACGACCTCGTCGAGGGAGGACCCGCCGGGGACCAGGTCGAGCATGGACAGCCGGTAGACGATGATGAAGTCCTCGCCCACGGCTTCGCGGACCCGCCGGACGATCTCCAACGGGAAGCGCGTCCGGTTCTCGTACGACCCGCCCCAGCGATCCTCGCGCCGGTTGGTCCCGGCGGCGATGAACTCGTTGATGAGGTAGCCCTCGGAGCCCATGATCTCGACCCCGTCGTAGCCCGCCCGCCGGGCCAGGCGGGCGGCGCGCGCGTAGTCGTCGATCGTCTGCTCGACCTCGGCGTCGGTGAGCGCGTGCGGGACGTACGGGCTGATCGGGGCCTGGAGCGCGCTCGGCGCCACGAGGTCCTGGTGGTAGGCGTACCGGCCGAAGTGGAGGATCTGCATCGCGATCCTGCCGCCCGCGCGGTGCACGGCCTCGGTGACGACGCGGTGCCGCTCGGCCTCCTCCTCGGTGGTGAGCTTGGCGCCGCCCTCGTACGGGCGACCCGCCTCGTTGGGCGCGATGCCTCCGGTGACGATGAGGCCCACTCCCCCGCGCGCCCGCTCGGCGTAGAACGCGGCCATGCGCTCGAAGCCGTGCTCGGCCTCCTCCAGGCCGACGTGCATCGATCCCATGAGCACACGGTTGGGCAGGGTGGTGAAGCCCAGGTCGAGCGGGCTCAGCAGATGCGGGTAGTGGCTCATCGGGGCCCTCCGTACGGCGTGTCGTCCCTCTGTTGTAGATGACGGCACCCCTGTTATGCAACTAGTTGCATAACAGGGGTGCCGGGCCGTCCCGCCGGGCCGCTACCGCCTGGTGCCGATCAGGACATGGGCCCACAGCTCCACCGAGACCACGAGCCGGACGTCGAGCCCGCCGCGGGTGAACGCCTCCACAGCCGCGGGAACCTGGCGTTCGCTCGTCTCCACGAGCAGGCTGCCGCCGGGCGCCAGCCACCGGGGCGCCCCGGCGGCGACCCTGCGCAGCACGTCGAGCCCGTCCGCGCCTCCGTCCAGGGCGCGCAGGGGTTCGTGGTCGCGGGCCTCGGCGGGCAGCAAGGCGACCTCGTCCGTGGGGACGTAGGGGACGTTGGCGGCCAGGATGCCGACGCGGCCGCGCAGGCCGTCCGGGAGGGCGGCGAACAGGTCGCCCTCGTGCACCCGGCCGCCGTACGCGGCGACATTGCGGCGCGCGCAGCGCACTGCGGCCGGGTCGATGTCCGCGGCGTGCAGTTCGGGCCCGTCGAGGGCCGCGGCGAGGGCGGCGCCGACCGCACCCGAGCCGCAGCACAGGTCGACGACGAGCGAGGCGTTCCGTCCGAGGGCGAGGGCCTGGTCGACGAGGAACTCGGTGCGGCGGCGGGGCACGAAGACGCCCGGTTCCACGGTGACCCGCAGTCCGTGGAACCCGGCCCAGCCCAGGACGTGTTCGAGGGGCAGGCCCGCGGCGCGCCGGTCGACCATGGCGGCCGCCTCGTCGGGTGTGCGGGCGGTGGAGAGGATCAGTTCCGCCTCGTCCTCGGCGAAGACGCAGCCGGCGGAACGGAGCGCGCGGACGACATGGGA
The DNA here is from genome assembly GCF_042678285.1 of Streptomyces caeni. Lineage (NCBI taxonomy): Bacteria > Bacillati > Actinomycetota > Actinomycetes > Kitasatosporales > Streptomycetaceae > Streptomyces > Streptomyces caeni. The sequence goes on along the minus strand of NZ_JBHUDX010000083.1, from coordinate 174,946 downwards.
GCGCGACAGTGGTGGCATGGAGCCGAGATGCCTTTCGGTTGACCGAAGGGCGCCCTCGCGGTCACCTACCGCCGGTGACCCGCACTGATGCGAGGTGAGAGCACCCGAGCCGACACAGTGGAAATGGGTCTCACCTCCTGGGCCACGACCAGGCCGGGACGGTCCGCGGCTGGGACGGTCACCTTAGCAGGAGCGGCCGGACGCGGGCCGTCGCGGCCGGCGCTCCGGCACCAGGTCGTATTCTGCGCCCAGAGGGCCGAGGGGAGGTCCCGTGACGTCGGCCGAAGGTCCGGCGGGACCGCCGCGGCGGGGCGGGACGGCACCGCGGTCGCGCGTGGACGCGGACCGGATCGAGGGGTTTCACGGGCAAATGGCCGGGAACTTCGCCCAAGAGGACAATGGGCAGAAAAGGCTGCTCCGGGGCGGAAGCAGCCCGCACCGCATGCGCAGTCGTCCGCGAGCGCCCGTCCACGGGCCGGGGGGCGAGCCATCCACCGGCCGGGGGTCGAAGAGCATGTCCGGTCCGGCACAACGGCATGGCCCGGTCCCGGCGCGGCGCGGTCCCTCCGGGGCAGGCACCCGTCCGCGGGATGGGAGGCGGCGGCAAGGAGGTCGAGATGCGAACCCGGATGCGCGGCTGGCGCTGGCGGCGCAACTCGCTGCGCCGCCGGTCGGACGTCGTGGAGGCGTGGACGGCCCTGATCGTCGTCGTTCTGCTGTTCGCCGGGGCACCGCTCGTCGGCGCGGCGGTGGGCCGGTGGGCGTACGACACCGCGCGCGCGACGCAGACGGCCCAGCGCGCCGGCCGCCATCTGGTGCCCGCGGTGCCGGTCGAGGACGCCCCGGCCGCGGCGCCCTCGACGGAGGGCGGCAGGCGGCCCCTGTACCCGGTGAAGGTGCGCTGGACCGAGCCGGGCAAGGGCACGCGGACCACGCTCGCCGAGGTTCCGGCGGGCTCACGGCGGGGCGACCGGGTGGAGGTGTGGCTGGACGCCGAGGGGCGTGGCGTCGCCCCGCCGCCGACCGACGCCGCGGTCTGGCAGCACGCCCTGGCGGCCGGTGTGTGGGCCGCGGGCGGTGCGGCCGGGGCCGTCCTCCTGGGCCGCACCGTGATCGGCCGCGTCGCCGAGCGGCACCGCATGGCGGAGTGGGAGGCCGAGTGGGCCCGTACGGGACCGGACTGGGGCCGGCGCACGGCGTGACCGGGAGCAGGGGAGACGAGGTCTGGCGACTCCCACGGGGCCGCCGTACGGTGTGATCACCGAACTGCCGACGTCAAAGGTGTTCCTCCATGGCTTTGTTCGACCTGCCGCTTCACGAACTCCGCGAGTACCGCAGCGCCTCCATCGAGCCCGCGGACTTCGACGCGTTCTGGACGAAGACGCTGCAGGACACCCGCGAACACGACCTGGGCGCCCGCTTCGAGCCCGTGGAGACGGGTCTGAAGACGCTCCAGGTGTACGACGTGACGTTCGCCGGATTCGGCGGCCATACGGTGAAGGGCTGGCTGAGCGTGCCGGCGTCCGCGGACGGGCCGCTGCCCACGGTCGTGGAGTTCCTCGGTTACGGCGGCGGCCGCGCCCTGCCGCACATGCATCTGCTGTGGGCCTCGGCGGGCTGCGCGCACTTCGTGATGGACACGCGAGGACAGGGCAGCGCCTGGGGCGGGGGCGAGACGCCGGACCCGGTGGGCAGCGCACCGGCCTTCCCCGGGTTCGTGACACGAGGGGTCGAGGATCCCGAAACGTACTACTACCGGCGGCTGTTCACAGACGGGGTGCGGGCCGTGGAGGCGGCCCGCACGCACCCGCTGACGGACGCGTCCCGCACCGCGGTGGTCGGCGCCAGCCAGGGCGGCGGCCTCACGATCGCGGTCGGCGGTCTCGTCCCGGACCTGGTGGCGGTCGCCCCGGACGTGCCGTTCCTGTGCGACTTCCCTCGGGCGACGACGCTCACGGACCGCGCCCCGTACCGGGAGATCGGCAACTACCTCAGGACGCACCGCGGCCGCACCGAGCGGGTGATGCGGACGCTGTCGTACTTCGACGGTGTGCACTTCGCCGCGCGCGGCCGGGCGCCCGCCCTGTTCTCGGCGGCCCTGGAGGACCAGACGTGCCCGCCGTCCACGGTCTTCGCCGCGTTCAACGCGTGGGCGCACGAGGACAAGACCATCGAGGTGTACGACTTCAACGACCACGAGGGCGGCGGCCCCTACCAGGAGGCGGTCAAGCTGCGCTGGCTCCCGGCCCGCTTCTGAGCCGCCGCATGGACACGATGGGCACCTCCGAGGCGGCGCACAGGTTCACAGCGGTGTGGCAGCGGGCCTGGGCGGCGCACGACGTGGACGCGATCCTCGCCCTGTACGCGGAGGACTGCGTCCACCGGTCGATGCCGTTCCGCACGCCGCACCGGGGGCGGGACGAACTCGCCGCGTACCTGCGGTGGTCGTTCGCCGGCGAGCGGACGCTGGACGTCCGCTTCTCCGAGCCGATCACCGGCCCGCAGGGGCGGGCGGTCGCAGAGTTCCGGGTGCTGACCGAGGAGGACGGCACCCCCTCGACCCTCGCGGGCTGCGTGTTCGTCCGCTTCGACACGAAGGGTCTGGCGGTGGAGACACGGGACTACTGGCACACCGTCGCCGGCCACCGGGAGCCGGCCGGTCCGCTGTTCTTCACCTGACACGGCTTCCGTTCTCCGCCTGACACGGCTTCCCTCCAGTCCGACCAGTCGGTACGTTCATCACGCCCGACCGTCCCGGCCGGGCGTACCCGCGACGGACCACGGAGGACCCATGTCCCAGCACGTGCCCCAGGTCAACGGCCGGTGCGACCCGCGTTTCGCGGCGGTGCGCAGGGCGTTCGAGGAGAACATCCGGGAACGGGAGGAGCTGGGCGCGGCGGTCGCCGTCACGCTGAACGGCGAGACGGTGGTGGACCTGTGGGGCGGCTGGGCCGACGCGGCGCGCACACGTCCCTGGGAGCGCGACACCGTGGTCAACGTCTGGTCCACGACCAAGGGCCCGGCGGCCCTGTGCCTGCACATCCTGGCCGACCGTGGCCTGGTCGACCTCGACGCGCCGGTGGCCGCGTACTGGCCCGAGTTCGCGGCCGCGGGCAAGGAGTCGGTACCGGTGCGGCATCTGCTGTCGCACCGCGCCGGCCTGTCCGGGCTGCGGGAACCGCACACGGTGGAGCAGCTCTACGACTGGGAGCTGACCGCCTCCCGGCTCGCGGCGCAGGAGCCCTGGTGGGAGCCGGGGACGCGGAGCGGGTACCACGCGCTGACCTACGGTTTCCTGGTGGGCGAGGTGGTCCGGCGGGTCTCGGGGATGCTGCCGGGCGCGTTCCTGCGCGAGGAGGTGACCGGGCCGCTCGGGATCGACTTCACCGTCGGACTTCCCGAGAAGGAGGCCCATCGGGCGGCCGAGCTGGTGCAACCGCCGGTGGCCGACCGCGGGAAACGGCTGGCCGCCTTCGCCCGGTTGGCACCCGCGGCCCAGGCCGCGCTGGCCAATCCCGTCGTCGGTGCCGCCCAGGCCAACAGCCCCGCCTGGCGGGCCGCGGAGCTCCCGGCGCTCAACGGTCACGGCACGGCCCGCGCCGTGGCAGCGCTGTACGGGATTTTCGCCCTGCGGGGGTCGTGGGGCGGGCTCCGGGTACTGTCCCCCCAGGCCGCCGAGCGGGTCCGCGAGGCACAGGGCGGCTGCCGCGACCTGGTGCTGGGCGACCGGTTCGGACGGGACACGGAGATGGCGCTCGGGCTGTGGCTCAGCGGCTCCCACGGCTCGTACGGGCCGAACCCGAGGGCTTTCGGACACGACGGCTTCGGCGGCTCCTGCGGGCTCGCGGATCCCGAGGCGGGTGTCTCCCTCGGCTATGTCATGAACCGCATGGGCCCGCATGTCGCGGACGACCCGAGGAAGATGACCCTCGTCGGCGCCGTGTACAGCGCACTGCGGTAAGGCACCGGGCGGCGCGGAACGGATGCGGCCGAACTCCCGGAGCACTCCTCCATGCTGGTTTAGACCAATGCTAGATGTGGTCGCGCACCGATTCCACACGGCTACGTCTTGCCACCGGAAGGTGTGGACACAGCCCGCACCACCCGTTCCGAGCCCCCCTCCCCCGCCCGCGCGACGAGCCGCCGTACCGGCGGATCGCCACCGATCCGCCGGGCGAGTTGCGCGACGGCACCATCCCGCCGGGCGAACGGCCACCCGGGGAGAGACAGCTCGCCGCGCACTTCCGGGTCAGCCGGGAGACCGTGCGACGGGCCCCGCAGATCCTGCGCCACGGCGGTGCGGGCCGCCACCGACCGCCGGAGATCACCGACCTGGTGACGGAGGCCCAACGGCGCCCGCCGGTCTACGAGTTCACGCTGCCCGCCGCCGGATGACCGCCCGGCCGCGGGCCTTCTCCCCGCACGACGCGGGCCTGGCGCGCCAGGGCCAGCAGCCGGCCGTCCGCCGACCACACCTCGCTGTCGTCGACGACCCAGCCGCCGCCCGCCTGCGCCGTCCTCATCCGGACCAGCGCCCAGCCCTCCGGGGCGGCGTCGTCCGGTGCGTCGGCGAAGTGGACGGTCAGCTCGGCGGTCGGCACCGGACGGGGGCTGCGCCAGCGCGCATAGAGGCCGGGAGGCAGCACGTCGGTGAGGGTGACGACGGCACCGGCGTCGAGCGTGCGGCCGTCGGCGAACCGCACCCAGGCGAGGAGTTCGGCGCGTTCGCCTCCGCCGAGCGGCCGGCCCGGGCCGGCCGGCCGGATCTCGACCTGC
>NZ_JBHUDX010000083.1:161359-170120 GCF_042678285.1 Streptomyces caeni | reverse complement strand
GCCGGCCGGCCGGATCTCGACCTGCCGCTCGAAGGGCGCGAGCCCGGTGGGCAGATCGAGCGACGGACAGTCGTCCGGGGCCGGCACGGCGGGGGCCGGGCACCCCTCGTGCGCGGGGCCGGGGCGTCCGGGGCCGAAGACCGCCGAGCCGGCGATCACCGGAATGCCGTTCTGATGGCCACTGAAGACGCAGGTCGCGGCGCGCCGGCCGACCGCGGGCGCGGTCCCGGAGATCTGCAGGGGCCGGGCGTCGACGGGGGCCAGGAAGTGGGCGGTGAGGCTGCGGACCGGGTGGGCTCCGCCGGGGAACCGGCCACGGAGGGCGGCGAGCGCGACGGCGGCGACGTGGCCGCCATGGGCTCCCGCCCACGACCACCACAGGGGGTCGACGGTGCTTTCGGTGGGCGCCAACGGGGCCCGGGGTGCAGCGCTCATCGCACTTCCTCACACGCATGGCCGCACAGGGGCAGCCGAACAGTAGAGTTGGAAAAGCAGACTCACTATAGGGTGATGAGTTGGAAAAACAAATGGAGGTGTGGGCGGAGATGTGCCCCGAGGGTGGGTACCGGCGGCAGGGCCGAGTCGGTCAGGCCGGCCGGGGCCGAGGCACGCCGCTCTCGCGTGTGGCCACGATCAGCCGACAGCGCGGGCTGCCGTCGGGCCGGCGGCCGAGGCCTTCCAGCGCCTGATGCTCCACCGTGAAGCCGGCGCACGTCAGCTCGCGCCGTACGTCAGCGAACCGGAACGTCCGGTAGTACATGACGAACGGGGGCCGCCAGAGGGCGTTGCGCACCCGCATCGCGGCGTCGAAGCCGAACAGCGCCCAGTACCAGGGCGAGGCCGGGCCCGGCGGGGCCCCGATGGGGAACGCGAACCGTCCGCCGGGCCGCAGCACGGAGTGGACCTGGGCGAACAGACCGGGCAGTTCCCCCGGCACGAAGTGCCCGAACGCCCCGAAGCTCACCACGAGGTCGAAGGCGGCGCCGAAGGGCAGGGCGCGCGCGTCGCCGCGCACCCAGTCGACGCGCGGCGGCGCGTCGGCCGGCACCTGATTCCGCCCCACGGCGAGCATCCCCGCGCTGAAGTCCACCCCGGTGACACTCTCCCGGCACACCGTGCGCAGCACGTCCGCGCCCGCCCCCGTGCCGCAGCACAGGTCGAGCCCGCGGTCGAAGGGCCCCCTGGCCGCCAGGGCCTCCGCCACGGCGTCCAGGACGGCGTCCGGCGTCCGGAAGGGAGTGAGGTCGAACTTGGGCGCGAGCAGGTCGTAGCCGCGCTCGACCGAGGACAGCGCCTGAACGGCCAGCTCGCGGACGGTGGGACCGTGCGGGGAGAACATCACGGCCAGCCTAGTGGCAAGGCGGTGACGCATGGCCGGATGCGGTCGTCGGGCGGCCCGCCCGCGCTCGGGCGGGGGATCGGGCCGGACGTCGGTGCCGTACCGGGTGAGGCCCTCAGCGTGTCGGACCGGTGACGTCCTGGGTGCCGACGACTGCGAGCAGGTCGAGCAGACCGGCGCTGTCGGTGCCGACCGCGGGAGTGAACCAGAGCAGCCGCTGCCGGCCGTCCTCGCTGAACAGGTTGAGGCAGTTGACCTCGATCAGGCCGAGTGCGGGGTGGACGAGGCGCTTGCGGTCGTCCCGCCGGAACGCCACGTCGTGGTCGGCCCACAGCTCGGCGAATTCACGGGAGACGCCGAGCAACGAACCGATCATCGCATTGGTCTCGGCGTCCTTGGCATCCCTCCGGGCGGCGGCTGCCCGCAGATCGGCGACGAAGGCTCGGGACTGGCTCCTGTGGTCGGCCGCGGGATACGCCTGCCGGGCCTCCGGCTCGGTGAACCACCGGTAGACGAAGCTGGCCCGCCTGCCCCGGAAACCCGACTGGTCCCCGAGCAGCGCCACCGCGAGCGGATTCTGCACGAGGGTGACGTGCAGATCGGTGATGACCTGCGCAGGTGTCGCCGTCAGACGCCCCAGCAGATCGAGCATGCCGGGGTGTACGTGCGAGGCGGCCGTACCCTCCACCGGCACCGGGCGACCCGCCAGGTGGTAGAGGTGGTCACGCTCGTCGGCCGTCAGGCGCAGTGCCCTCGCCAGCGCGGCGATCATCTGCTCGGACGGCTGGGAACCGGCTCCGCGCTCGAGCTCGTTGTAGTAGTCCACCGATGCTCCGGCGAGCTGGGCCACCTCGTCACGGCGCAGCCCAGGCACCCGCCGCCGGGGGCCGGAGGGCAGCCCGACGTCGGCGGGGCGGATGCGTTCACGCCGCGCCCGCAGAAACGCCCCCAGTTCGGCGTGCTTCACAGAGCCCATGCCCCCCATTCTGCGCCCGGCCGGGTCACCGACACAGGGGATGACATCCCCTGGTTGCGCCGGTCGCCGTCACGCATCGTGGAAGACATGACCACCAACCAACCCACTCCCCCGACGGCAGCCACGCGGGTTGCCGTCGTCACCGGCGGATCACGCGGCATCGGCCGGGCGGTCTGCCGAAAGCTCGCCCGGGACGGCCTGGCAATCGTGGTGAACTACGCCCACGACGCGGCCGCCGCCGAGGAGACGGTGGCGGCGATCAACGCCGCCGGCGGGCGGGCGATCCCCGTGCAGGCGGACGTGGCGGACGAGAAAGCGGTCGCCACCCTGTTCGACCGGGCGGAGCAGGAGTTCGGCGGCGTCGACGCGGTCGTGAACTGCGCCGGCCGGCTCGCTCTGTCGCCCGTCGCCGATCTCGACCTGGCCGTGCTCGACGCCCTGTACCGCACCAACGTCCGCGGCGCCTTCGCCGTCGCCCAGCAGGCTGCCCGGCGGCTGCGCCCGGGCGGCTCCTTCGTGGGGTTCTCGACCTCCGTGGTCGGCACCCAGTTCCCCGCCTACGGCGCGTATGTGGCCGGCAAGAGCGCCGTCGAGTCGGTCATGCTGATCCTTGCCCGTGAGTTGCGCGGGCGGGACATCACCGTGAACACCGTCGCTCCCGGGCCCACGGCCACGGACCTCTTCCTGGAGGGAAAGACGCCCGAACAGATCGACCGGCTCGCCAAGGCCCCGCCGCTGGAGAGGCTGGGCACGCCGGAGGACATCGCCCATGTGGTCGCCTTCCTCACCAGCCCGGAAGGGCACTGGGTGAACGGCCAGGTCCTGCGGGCCAACGGCGGCCTGGTATGAGAGCCCGGCCGAACGCCGTGATCGCCACGGGCGCCTCCGGTCGCGTCGGGAACCTCACCGCAGGCGCCCTGGCCGAGGCCGGTCCTCGTGTCCGAGACGCCGGCCTGCCCCATGGCGTATTCCGGCCTGTCCGTATCGACGACTGCTCACCGGCCACGCCTTGTGCTGACCTCAACGGCCCCGGCCGGACAACGGCCACCGGCCACCGGCCACCGGCCCTCACCCTCGGACAGACACGTCCGCGCCAGCGGACGAGACCCGCTCAAGGAGAGACACCGATGCCTTTCGCCGCCTTCAAGGTCCCCGCCGGCACGATCACCGCCGAGGACAAGAAGAAGATCGTCGAGCGCACCACCGACCTGTACGCGGAGATCTACGGCGAGCGGGCCCGCGCCACCACCGTCGTGCTCGTCGACGAAGTCGCCGACGGCGGCTGGGGCGTCGCCGGCGGCGTCCTGACCGCCGCCATGCTCAACGGCGACGTCTGACCCCGTCGCCCGGGTGGGCGCTGCCGGCCGATCCGGACCCTGACGACCGCGCCAAGTCGATCGGCCGGCCGGCGGGGCGACGTCACCCGACCGTTCGGACCGGGTCGTCTTCGATCAGCGAACGACATGCCCCCGCGCGCCCGCCCGTGCTCCCGTAGGGTCCCGTCCATGACTTCGTTCCGTCCCGCCCCCGCCTGGCTGGCCGACGCCGTCTTCTACCAGATCTACCCCCAGTCGTTCGCCGACTCCGACGGCGACGGCATCGGCGACTTCAACGGAATCGCCGAGCGCCTCGACCACCTCTCGTGGCTGGGCGTCAACACCGTCTGGCTCAACCCCTGTTTCGTCTCCCCGTTCCGCGACGCGGGCTACGACGTCTCCGACCACCTGGCCGTCGCGCCGCGCTACGGTTCGGCCGACGACCTGGCCGGGCTCGTCGACGAGGCGGGCCGCCGCGGCATCCGCGTCCTCCTGGACCTCGTCGCCGGGCACACCTCCGACGAGCACCCCTGGTTCAGGGCCTCGGCGAACGACCCGGACGACCACCGCTACATCTGGGCCCCCGAGGGCCGCCCGGAGGGCTTCGTCGCCTCCCCCGGCAGCCGCCCCGGCGCGTATCTGCCGAACTTCTTCAGCTTCCAGCCCGCCCTCAACTTCGGTTACGCGCGCGAGGATCCGGGCCAGCCCTGGCGGCAGCCGGTCGACGCGGACGGACCACGCGCCAACCGGGCCGCGCTCCGCGAGATCATGGACCACTGGCTCGGCCTCGGTCTGTCCGGCTTCCGCGTCGACATGGCCGCCTCCCTCGTCAAGGACGACCCGGGCCGGACGGAGACGGCCGGGGTCTGGACAGAGCTGCGCCGGTGGCTGGACCGGGCCCACCCGGAGGCGGTGCTGCTGTCGGAGTGGGGCGACCCCGAGGTGTCCGTCCCGGCGGGCTTCCACGCGGACTTCTTCCTTCAGTTCGGCGGGCCCGCGAACGGCCTGCCCCTGCGGTCCCTGTGGCACACCGGCGAGGGCACGGCCGACGCGGACTGGAACCCGCTGGACTGCTTCTTCGACGCGGCGGGCAAGGGATCGCCACGCCCGTTCGTGGAGGCGTACGACAAGGCGGCGACCGCGCTGGGATCCTCCGGCTTCATCTCCCTGCCGACCGCGAACCACGACTTCTCCCGCCTCAGCTGCGGCCCGCGCACGGCCGAACAGCTCCCGGCCGCCTTCGCCTTCCAGCTGACCTGGCCGACGCTGCCGGCGATCTACTACGGCGACGAGATCGGCATGCGCTATGTTCCCGGCCTGCCCGACACGGAGGGCAGCGTCCTCGGCCCTCGCTACAACCGCGCCGGCTCCCGGACCCCGATGCAGTGGGACGACGGCCCGGCCGCCGGCTTCTCCGCCGCCGCACAGGACCGCCTCTACCTGCCCGTGGACCCCTCCCCCGACCGCCCGACGGTGGCGGCCCAGCGCGCCGACGAGGCCTCTTTGCTCCATCTCGTACGCCGTCTGATCGCCCTGCGCACGAACACGCCCGAACTCGGCCCGCGCGGCTCCGTGGAGGTGCTGCACACCGGGTACCCGCTCGTGTACGTACGGGGCGGCCGCTACCTGGTGGCCGTCAACCCGCGGCGGGAGAAAGCCGGTTACCCGCACCCGGCCGCCGGCCGTGCCCTGGAGGCCTCCGGCGTGGACATCACCGACGGCACGATCACGGTCCAGGGATTCGGCTACGGAATCTTCGCACTCGACGGCGGCTGACGGCGACGCGGACGCACCACGTCGAGGTGTGCGGCCCCCGGCCGCACACCTCGACGGTCGCCCGCGCGACCTGCAGTACGTCGTCGCGTTCCTCCGGGTCTTCGCCGCGCCCCGGGAATGCGCGGCGTCGTCGATGCGTTGATCCGACGAGCCGGAGTGTCCGACGGCCGCGCATCCGCTCATCGCCCCGCCCGTCCCGGCGGGTGCTACAGTGCTGTCAGCACTCGTGTACGCCCTCTGTCGGGCGCCGGTGCCAGTTCTTCCTCAGTTCGCTGATCCTCCCGGCGTTTCCGGCCGGTGCGTCAGCTTCCCGGCAGCACCTCGCGAGCAGCGTGTTCCCGCCGTACCCGAGGTGATGTTCCCCGCCGTACCGAGGCGTGACCATGCCGCCTCCCGGCCTCTCCTCCCTTTCCCTTCCCCGCGTTCCGCCCGAAAGGACCGCCCATGACCACCACTCTCGAACACCCCCCTGCACGGCACGACCTCCCGCCCCAGCTCGTCACCGGTGTCCTCGACATCGACGGGAGCGGAAGGGGGCACCTGCGGTCCGAGAGCTGCCTGCCCTCGCCCGCCGACCTCCAGGTCCCCCCGGCACTCATCCGCCGCCACGGGCTGCGCAAGGGCGACACCCTCGTCGGCACCCGCGGCGGGCAGCGCTCCCTCGCCGAGGTGGAGCGGATCAACGGGCGCACGCCCGACGAGCTGCGCGGACGTCCGCACTTCCGGGATCTGACCCCGCTGCACCCGCGTGAGCGGCTACGGCTCGAACACCGCGCCGCGGGCCTGTCCGGGCGCGTCATCGACCTGGTCGCGCCCGTCGGCAAGGGCCAGCGCGGGCTGATCGTCGCCCCGCCCAAGACCGGCAAGACCGTCCTGCTCCAGCAGGTCGCCGCGGCCGTCGCCGGCAACCACCCCGAGTGCCGTCTGATGGTGGTACTGCTCGACGAGCGGCCCGAGGAAGTCACGGACATGCGGCGCTCGGTGCGCGGCGAGGTGTACGCCTCCACGTTCGACCGCACCCCGAAGCAGCACATCGCGCTCGCGGACCTGGTCGTCGAGCGGGCCAGGCGGCTCGTCGAGCAGGGGCAGGACGTCGTCGTCCTGCTCGACTCACTGACCCGGCTGTGCCGGGCGCACAACAACGCGGCCGCCGCCGGCGGCCGCACCCTCAGCGGCGGCGTCGACGCGGCCTCCCTGCAGGGCCCGAAGCGGCTGTTCGGCGCCGCGCGCCTGACCGAGGAGGGCGGTTCGCTCACGATCCTCGCCACCGCTCTGGTCGAGACCGGATCGCGCGCCGACGACTTCTTCTTCGAGGAGCTCAAGGGCACCGGCAACATGGAGCTCCGCCTCGACCGCGCGCTGGCCGCACGCCGCGTCTTCCCCGCCGTCGACATCACCCCGTCCGGCACCCGCCGCGAGGAACTCCTGCTGCCGGAGGCGGAGTTGACGGCAGTACGCGGACTGCGCCGCGCCCTGCAGTCGCGCGACGGGCAGGCGAACCTGGAGACCGTGCTGGAACGGATGCGGGCCACGCCCGACAACGCGGCCTTCCTGAGCCACATCCGGCCCACGCTGCCGTCCGGATGACCCGCCGGGCCCGGCGTTGTGCGGCATCCGGGTGTACGTCCGCCCAATCGGCCCAAGGAATCCGGGCGTACACGGCCTCCGTTTCTACCGTGATCCATATGACCATCGGATTCCCATCCCGTGCCGTCGTCTCCTGCTGCGTCCTCTGCGCGGTCGGCGCGCTGGCCCTCGCCCCGCAGCCTGCCGCCGCCCGCGCGCGTTCCGACCCGGGCGCTCCACGGCCCACGGCCTCCCAGCCACCGCTCCTGTACGGGCCCGGGACCCATGTGCTGCCGCGCGGGGGTGCACCCGAGGTCCCGGACGTGTCGGCGCTGTCGTGGCTGGTCGCCGACGCCGGCACCGGCGAGGTGCTCGCCGCGCACGACGCGCACCTCCCCCTGCCGCCCGCCAGCACCCTCAAGACGCTGTTCGCGCTCACCGTGCTGCCGAAACTGCCCGGCGGCACCCGGCACACCGTCACGGGGCCGGAGCTGACGGGTATCGGAGCCGGCAGCAGCCTCGTCGGGGTCAGCGAGGGGCAGACCTACCGGGTGAGCGATCTGTGGAAGGGCGTGTTCCTGCACTCCGGCAACGATGCCGTGCATGTGCTGGCCGCGCTCAACGGCGGCGTGGAGACCACGGTCCGCCAGATGCAGGCCAGGGCCCGGGCGCTGGGCGCCCTCGACACCCATGTCGTCTCGCCGGACGGGTACGACGCTCCCGGGCAGGTGTCGTCGGCGTACGACCTCGCCGTGTTCGGCCGGGCCGGACTGCGCGATCCGGACTTCGCCCGCTACTGCGCCACCGTCGCGTCGAGCTTCCCCGGCAACAGCGGGTCCTACGAGATCGTGAACACCAACCGGTTGCTGACGGGCGCCGACGGCGTGGCGGCCTATCCGGGACTGCTCGGCATCAAGAACGGCTACACCAGCAACGCGGGCAACACCCTCGTGGCCGCGGCGCGCCGCGGCGGGCGCACCCTCCTGGTGACGGTGATGAACCCGCAGGAACGCGGCGGCTTCCGGGTCTACGAGGAGGCCCGCTCGCTGCTCGACTGGGGATTCGCCGCCGCGGGACGCGTCAGGCCGGTCGGCTCGCTGCCGCCGGAGCGGTCCTCGGCGCGAACGGCCCCCGCCGTCAGGGCGGCGGCCCGGGACGACGGACCCGGCTGGCCGGAGACCACCGGGACGCTCGCGGTGGCGGCCGCGGTGGGCGCGGGCGCGGTGGCGTTCACGAGGCGTCGCAAGGACGGCGGGCCGACACGCGGGTGACCCACCGGCAGCCCCAGCAGCAGCCCCAGGGTGATCCACACATAGGTGTTGCCGCCGAGGAAGCCGTCGATCCCGGACGGGTCGTCGAACCACAGCCACACCACGCTGCTGCACAGCACCGCGTACAGGGCACCGGCGATGCGCAGCCGGCGCGCGTGCACGAGCACGGCGAACGACGGCAGCAGCCACACGAGATGGTGCACCCAGGTGATCGGGCTGACCAGGCAGGCGGCGAGCCCGGTGAGGGCGAAGGCGGCCCGCAGGTCGCCGCCCCGCAGCGCACGGTGCGTGCGCCACAGCCACACCGCGAGGACCAGGGCGACGGCGGCCTCCCAGGCGGCGCGGCTGGGCTCGGACGGTGCCGTGAGCCGGGCGAGGACGCCCTGCAGGGACTGGTTGGAGACGTAGTCCAGGCGGCCGACGCGGCCGGTGTCCCAGAGCGCCTGCGTCCAGTAGAAGCGGGAGGCGTCCGGCGCCGCCCAGGCCGCGAGCGCGGTCGCGGCCGCGGCGACGGCGG
>NZ_JBHUDX010000083.1:142928-161275 GCF_042678285.1 Streptomyces caeni | reverse complement strand
TCCAGCAGCTCACCGCGGACGCGCTGCTCGGCTTCGGCCGCCGAACGGCGGGCGAGCAGCAGCAGGCCGACGAAGAGCGCGGGGGTGAGCTTGACGGCCGCCGCGAGTCCGATGCCGGCACCGGCCCAGCGCCCGCGCCCGGTGGACAGCAGCCGGGCGTCGGCGAGCACCAGGGCCAGCAGCAGGAGGTTGACCTGCCCGAAGGAGAAGGTGTCCCGGACGGGTTCGAACAGCGCCAGCGCGCAGGCGGCCAGGGCCCAGCCGAACCAGCCGTGGCGGCCCAGGTCGCGCCCGGCGAGGATCCACAGCACGACGGCGACGGCGGCGAGGTTGAGCAGCATGGTGATCAGGATCGCCGTGCCGAGGCCGACGAACGCCATCGGCAGCATGCCGAGCGCGGCGAACGGCGGGTAGGTGAACCCGTACGCCGTCCCCGGCACCCGGTAGTCGTAGATGTGGCCCCCGTGGTGCACCCAGGCGTCCACGGTGCCGTGGTAGACGCGCAGGTCGAACCAGCCTCGCAGCAGCGGCACCGTGGCGGTGAAGGCGGCCACGGCGGCGGCCAGGCACAAGACGAGGGCCACCCGTCCCCTCTCGGTGCCGGGTGGTCTCACGCGGTCCGTCCCGGTACCGGCGCCTGGGCGGCCTGGTGCGCCTGCCAGAGCACGACCGCCGCGAGGACCGCGCCGGAGACGGCGAGGACCACCTGGGCGAGGTCCGGCGGGCCACCGCTGGGCAGCACGGCGAGCGCGAGGACGGCGGTGGTGGCGGCCACCCGCCGGCGTACGGAGGCGCTGGGGGCCGCGGCGGCGATGAGGAACAGCCCCCACAGGGCGTACCAGGGGCGGATCGCCGGGCTGAGGACGGCGACGGCGGCGAGGCTCAGGCCGAGCGCGTAGACCGGCGCGGGCCGCAGCCGAAGCCAGATGAACAGAACCGCGATCGTGGTCGCGAGGAGTCCGGCCCCGTGCCAGACCGGGACCGCGAGGGGTGCGAGGCCGCTGCCGAGCCGGTCCAGCAGGTCTCCCGTGACCCGGCCGAGGACACTGGTGGGCGACCAGTTGTGCGGTGAGACGGGCGTCTTCAGGGCCGCTATCCAGCCGTATCCCGTGCCCGTGACGGCGGTCGCCACGACCGTGGTGGCGAGCGCGGCGACCGTCGTCGTGGTCACCGCCCGCGCGAGGCCGGCGTGCCGCCGCAGCGCGATCACGGCCGGCAGACCCAGTACGGCGGGGACCTTGACCAGCGCGGCGAGGGTGACCAGGACGACACCGAGGAGATGCAGCCGGCCGCGGGCGGCGAGCAGGCCGACGCCGAGCAGGCCGAGCATGATGGCGTCGTTGTGGGCGCCGGCCACCAGGTGGAGCAGCACGAGCGGGTTGAGGGCGCCCAGCCACAGCGCGGCGGCCGGATCGGCTCCGCACTGCCGGGCCAGCCTCGGAAGCGCCGCCGCCATGAGGGCCACGCCGACGAGCGCCACCAGCCGCATACCGAGGAGCCCTGCGGGCAGTTGGCCCCGGGTGAGGCCGGACAGCCCGGAGGCGACGGCGAGGAAGACGGGCCCGTAGGGGGCGGCGGTGTCCCGCCACACCGGCGCGACCTCGGCGGCCAGCGGGCCGCCGAGCCGCGCGGGTCCGTGCGTGTAGACGTCGATGTGGGCGTCGACCATGGCGCCCTGGGCGAGATAGCTGTACACGTCCCTGCTGAACAGCGGCGGCGCGAGCAGCAGAGGGGCCGCCCAGGCGGCCAGGACCAGCAGCAGGGCGCGCGGGGTGGGTGGCTCGGGGCCGCGCACCACCCGGCCGAGCAGCGCCCACGCGGCGATCAGCAGGACCACACCGAAGTACACCCCCATGAGTCCGAGCGCGGCCCGCACGGAGTCGGGAGGGGCCAGGTCCGCGGTCGGCAGGGCCCCGGCGGTCTCGCCGCCCAGCGCGAGAAAGGCGGTACCGGCCAGACCGAGAGCCTGGCAGCGGCGGAGATCGACGGGAGAAGCCATGGCCAACACTCGGGCAGCGTGGCAACGCGGAGTGGCCGGAAGGCGACGCCCGCCCCTCGCCGGGGCGGCCTGCGCGTGACCGGCGTGTGCGGACGGCCGGCGTGCCCGGGGAAGGCCCCGGCCGGCGCCTCAGAACACCGACAGGCCCGTCAGTGTGGTGAAGCGGTCCAGGGCCGCGACCCCGGCCACCGAGTTGCCGCGCTCGTCGAGGCCGGGGCTCCACACGCACAGCGTGCAGCGGCCGGGGACGACCGCGATGATGCCGCCGCCGACGCCGCTCTTGCCGGGCAGGCCGACCCGGTGGGCGAAGTCGCCGGCCGCGTCGTAGGTGCCGCAGGTGAGCATCACCGCGTTGACCTGCTTCGCCTGGCTGCGGGTGAGCAGCCGGGTGCCGTCGGCGCGGATCCCGTGCCGGGCCAGGAAGCCGGCGGCGAGCGCGAGGTCCGCGCACGACGCCTCGATGGAGCACTGCCGGACGTACTGTTCCAGGAGCACCGGCACCGGGTTGCCGATGTTCCCGTACGACGCCATGAAGTGGCCGAGCGCGGCGTTGCGGTCGCCGTGTGCGGCCTCGGAGGCGGCCACCTCCCGGTCGAAGGTGAGGTCCTGGTTGCCGCTCTCCGCCCGCAGGAAGCCCAGCAGGACACCGGAGGCGTCGCCGGTACGGGTGTGCAGCCGGTCGGTGACGACGAGGGCACCCGCGTTGATGAAGGGGTTGCGCGGGATGCCGTTCTCGTACTCCAGCTGGACCAGGGAGTTGAACGGGTTGCCGGAGGGTTCCCGGCCCACGTGCTCCCACAGTGCGTCGCCCTCGCGGGCCAGGTCGAGGGCGAGCGTGAAGACCTTGGTGATGGACTGCGTGGAGAACGGCTGCCGCCACTCCCCCACCCCGTACACCGTTCCGTCGAGTTCGGCGACGGCCATGCCGAAGCGGCGCGGGTCGCGGGAGGCGAGCGCCGGGATGTAGTCGGCGGACCGCCCGCGTCCGGGCATCGCCTCGATCTCGGCGGCTATGCGCTCCAGGACCGGCAGGAAGGCCGACGACGGGGACATGATCACCATTGTGCCGCCGTCCGGTGCGCGCCGCCCGTCCGCCGTCCGCCCAGCGGGGCCGTACCCGCCGGGCGCCGCCCCGCCGTGCCGTGCGCCGTGCCCATCGGCCGGTCGCACCTCCGGCGCGCCGCCGCCCGCGACCGGCTCGGGCCGCGGCAGCGCCGCCCGTCGTTCGGCCGGCGAGAGTCCCCTGTCCAGGACGAGTTCGACGACGCCCCGCCCACCGGCGACCGCCTCCTTGGCGATGGCGGTGGCAGCCTCACAGCCGATGCGCGGATTGAGGGCGGTGACAGGCCGATGAAGTTCTCCGCGACGGCCCGCAATCGGGCCTCGGCGGCCAGGGTGTTGGTGATGTCGTTGCCGATCATTTCGAAGGCGACCTCGTTGACGACCTCGGGGATCACCGGGTCGACCTTGCCGGGCACGATGCTCGAACCGGCCTGCACCGGCGGCAGGTTGATCTCGTTCAGGCCCGAACGCGGCCCCGAGGACAGCAGCGTGAGATCGTTGCGGGTCTTTGAGAAGCCCGCGCACCGCGAAGACCGTGGTCGTGGTGGTGCGGGTCCTCCCCCAAAGGTGAGCGGGCCGGTCAGGCGCACGCCCGGCCGAACGGGTCGAGCGCGCCGACCGGCCGGACGCGGCCGACCGGCTCGCCCCCGCCCAACAGCGGCTCGCCCGCGAAGGCGGCGAGCGCCGCCGGGTCGACCCCCGCGCGGGCCAGAGCCGCGGCGGCGACCGGGACGCGCGCCCGGTCCGCCCCGTCGGCGATCTTCACGGCGACGGCCCGGCCGTCCGGCAGGGCGGCGACCTGGACCCCTTCGAAGCCGTCCTTGGCCAGCAGCCCGGGCACGGCGCGCATCAGCGCGGCGATGTCGCGCCCGGAGCCGGAGGCCATCTCCGCATGGGCGCGCATCGCGTCCGCCACCCGTGCCTCGGGGGTGCCGGCCGGTGCGGCGGTGATCCGGGCCACGGCACGCGCCAGCCCGTACAGCGACACGGAGAACAGGGGCGCGCCGCAGCCGTCGACGGTCACCCCTGCGACCGTCTGTCCGGTGAGGTCCTCGACGGTGCCGGCGACGGCCCGCTGGAGCGGATGGGCGGGGTCGAGGCAGTCCTCCAGCGGCCAGCCGTTGACCTTGCAGGTGTACAGCATGGCCGCGTGTTTGCCGGAGCAGTTCTGGGCGAGCCGGGACGGCGGGCGCCCCTCGCGCACCCAGACGTCGCGCACGACCGGGTCGTACGGCAGGTCGGGCACGTTGCGCAGGTCGTCCTCGGTGACACCGGCCGCCCCCAGGATCCGGCGGACGCCCGCCAGGTGCCGCTCCTCGCCGGAGTGGCTGGCCGCGGCCAGCGACAGCAGTTCCCCGGTGAGCGGCAGCCCGGCCCGCACCATGGCGACGGCCTGCACCGGCTTGAGTGCCGAGCGGGGGTGGAAGGCGGCCTCGATGTCACCGAGCCGCAGCTGCGTCCTTCCGTCGGCGCCCAGGACGACGACCGAGCCGTAGTGGACGCCTTCGACGATTCCGCCGCGTATGAGGTGGGCGACGGGGACATGGCGGGGCTCCCGGATCACGGGGGCCCCTGATGCCGGGCGTGCGTTCTGCACTGCGTGGTTCACACCTTCACCTCGGGAGGCTCAACGGGGGACTTGCGGGACTCGGCGACGGCTCGTTCACGTCGCGGGTCCGCCGTCGGCGGGACTGTCCCCGGACCGGCGGCGCACGATGTCACCGAGACTCGTCCGGACGCGGTCGAGGTGGTGGGTCATGGCCTGGACCGCGTCGTGCTCGCAGCCGTCGGTCAGTGCCTCGACGATCGCCCGGTGCTCGCCGTTGGACTGTTCGCGCCGGCCGCCCAGTTCGTTGAGGAAGGCCGACTGGCGGGCGAGCGCGTCCCGGATCTCCTCGATCACGCGGCGGAACACCGGGTTCTGGGCGGCCTCGGCCACGGTGAGATGGAAGAGCGTGTCCATCGCGACCCACGCGGTGGTGTCCGTCTCCCGCTCCATCCGGTCCAGGAGGTGGGCCAGGCGGTCGAGGTTCTCCGGGGTGCGGCGCAGGGCCGCGTATCCGGCGACCGGGATCTCGATGTGGCGGCGCACCTCCATCAGGTCGCTGGCGGCGTAGTCGCCGAAGGTGGGGTCCTCGACGGTGTCGGCGACGACGAAGGTGCCCTTGCCGGTCCGGGAGACGGTCAGGCCCATGGTCTGCAGGGCGCGCAGGGCCTCGCGCAGCACGGGGCGGCTGACCTCGAGGGTCCGGCACAGTTCCGCCTCGGAGGGGAGTTTGTCGCCGACGGCGTACTCACCGTGCTCGATGGCGTGGCGCAGGTGGCCCAGGACCGCCTCCATGGCGCTGACACGCCGGGATCCCGGAGCACCTGTCTGGCTGTCTGACAGGTTCACGAGCCGATCCTCGGGGAGGCCGGAGGGAGCTGTCAAGGCGCGTACCGGCAGACCGCCGGTGGGGCGCGAGACCCGGCGACCGGCCTCGCACCCCGGAGGGTGAGCGGTGCCGTCAGCCGAGCATGCCCGCCGAGAGCAGGCCAAGCAGCACCACGCCGACGATGATCCGGTAGATCACGAAGGCGTTGAAGGAGTGCTTGGCGACGAACTTCAGCAGCCAGGCGATCGAGGCGTACGCGACCACGAACGAGACGACGGTGCCGACGGCGAGCGGCGCGGCGCCCACCCCCGCACCCAGGGCGTCCTTGAGCTCGTAGATGCCGGCGCCGGTGAGGGCCGGGATGCCGAGGAAGAAGGAGAGGCGGGTGGCGGCGACACGGTCGAGGTCGAGGATGAGCGCGGTGGACATCGTGGCGCCGGAGCGGGAGAAGCCGGGGAAGAGCAGGGCGAGGATCTGCGAGGAACCCACGAGCATCGCGTCCTTGAACGAGGTGTCGTCCTCGCCCCGCTTGTGCCGGCCCATCTGGTCCGCCGCCCACATCACACCACTGCCGACGATCAGCGACGCCGCCACGACCCACAGCGAGGCGAGCGGGCCGTCGATGAGCGGCTTGGCGGCCAGGCCCACCACGACGATCGGCACGGTCGCGGCGATCACCCACCAGGCGAACCTGTAGTCGCGGTTGTGCCGCTCCTCACGATGGAGCAGACCCCGGAACCACGCCGAGACGATCCGCACTATGTCCTTGAGGAAGTACACGAGCACGGCCGCGATCGCGCCGACCTGGATGACGGCGGAGAAGCCGACGACGGCCTGGTCGTCGACGGGGATCCCCATCAGCCCCTCGGTGATCTTGAGATGGCCGGTCGAGGACACGGGGAGGAATTCGGTCACCCCCTCGACGACTCCGAGGACGACGGCCTGACCGACGTTGATGGCGCTCATGGGATCCAGTTCTGAGAAGTTGGTCGACAGTGCTGTAGACGGTGGTGCTCTAGAAGGTTTTACTACGAGCCGGTGACAGCCGCCGCCCGGGGTCACAGGGCCCGGGCGACCAAGACCCCGGCAAAGGCCGCACCGAGGCCCGCCGTCACGCTCGCGACGACGTTGGCCGCAGCGTAGAACCCAGCCCCGGTCTCGGTCAGGCGAAGGGTCTCGTAGGAGAAGGTCGAGTACGTGCTCAGCGCCCCGCACAGCCCCGTGCCGAGCAGAAGCTGCAGGTGAGGTGAGGCATGGCCGGCGGAGGCCGCACCGGTCACCAGGCCGAGGACGAAACAGCCCGCGATGTTCACGACCAGGGTGCCCCACGGGAAGACCGTGTCGTGCTTGAGCTGCACCGCACGGTCGGTGAGGTAGCGCAGGGGCGCGCCCGCCATGGCACCGGCGATCACCAGCAGCCAGTTCACAACGACTTCTCACCTTTCCCATGTGCCCGGTGCGGGGCACCGCCCCGTCCCACGTACCTGATGACCTCGCACTCGTCGAGGGTCACCAGCCCCTCGGTGACCAGTTCGTCGAGCTGCGGGAGGAACGCGCGGACGCGTTCCTCGCTGTCGACGACGATGACGGCCACCGGCAGGTCCTCGCTCAGCGACAGCAGCCGGGAGGTGTGGATCAGCGAGGAGGCGCCGAAGCCCTCGATGCCCCGGAAGACGCTCGCGCCGGCCAGTCCGGCGGCGTGCGCGCGGTGCACGATCTCGGCGTACAGGGGCTTGTGGTGCCATGTGTCGTTCTCACCGACGAAAACGGTCAGGCGCAGGGCCCTGCCGGTCAGTTCTGTCATCGCCGCCTCCGCGGGCCGCCGGTCGAAGGTCTCGTTCATCGCTGCCGCCACGCCAGGGCACGACGGGTCGCCGCCACCGCGAGCCAGACCGCCGCGAGGGCCCCGAGCAGGGTCGCGAACAGATAGGCGAGCGCGGTGCGCGGATGGTCCGCGTCGATCAGTCTGCGGATGTCGACGGCGTACGTCGAGAAGGTGGTGAAGCCCCCGAGGACACCCGTGCCGAAGAACGGCCGCACCAGCCGGTGGGCCGCCCACACATCGGTGATCACGACCATGAAGACGCCGATCACGGCGCAGCCGGCGAGATTGACCCAGAAGACCGCCCAGGGGAATCCGCCGGTGGGCGCGGGCCACAGCAGCGAGGCGGCGTAACGGGCCGTGGCGCCGACGCCGCCGCCGAGGGCGACGACCGCCACGACGGGGCCCTGACCGTGCCAGGGCGACGGCCGAGGCTCGGCCTCGGGCGTGGCGGCACCTGGCTCGCCGACGCTGTTGGGGTGCGGAACGCTCATGGAAATGTACTTCTCCTACTCGCCGGGGCCCTGCCGGAGGGCAGACTCGATCGCAAGTAGGGACCGTTGGCGGCGGCGCTGCCGCGGTTCGGGTACGGCGGGCCCCACCACCGCGCCGCGAGACATGATCGCGGCCGGGGAACAGGGTAACGCCGAGGGCGCGGGCCGCGCACCGCCGTGCTCGTCCGACCTGGAAGCCCCACGAAGACCGGCGGGCGGCAGGGCCCGCGCCGGCACCTGGTGCGGCTTCTGCACACACGGGCGTGTCCCGGCGGGGCCCTGCACGGCCCGGACCGGCCGAGCCGCCCGTGGCCCCCGGCGGCCAGGGGTCCCGCCGACCGGTTCCGGGCCGCGCGACGGTGCCGCGGAGGCGACGCCCGGCCCGCGTCGGTGGCGGCGGCGATGACCTCAGGGGTAATCGCCGTGCGCGGGCCCTCCTGACTACGTTCGGCGCGTCGTCCCGCACGGGACGCAAAGGAGCGAACGGAGGAGCCCGACGTGTCCGCCTATGGCTTCGCGCATCTGCGCAGTCGCCGTCACCATCCCGACATCCTGGAATACCTGGAGCGTATCCAGGCGACCCTCGACCCGTTCCACGGGCGCTTCGTCGTCCACGGCCCTCCGGCCGAGGTGGTGGAGGGCACCTGGCCCGGCAGCATGGTGCTGATCGAGTTCCCCGGCCTGGCCGAGGCCCGCGCGTGGTACGCGTCCCCCGCCTACCAGGAGATCCTGCGGCTGCGGACCGACCATGTCCAGGGCGACGTGGTGCTGGTGGAGGGTGTCGGGCCGAAGTACGACCCCCGTGAGCGGGCGGCGAAGCTGCGGGAGCAGGCGGGGGCGGCCGGGCGCCGGCGCTGAGCGCGTCGACGGCACACCGCGCAGGGGGCGGGGTTCACCTGCGGGGCCTCACCCGCCGGGCCTCGTTGCCGTCGTCGCCTCCGGCGGATCCGTTTCCCCGGGAACCGGCAACGCCTGCCGCCAGGGGGTGGACGCGTCGATCCTGGGTGCCAGACGGCGAAGCCGTCGTGCCGTGACCTCCGGATCGTCCCGCACGGAGACGGCGAGAAGGCTGAAGGGGGCGCCGGGCCACAGCTCGACGCACACCACGGGCCTGCCGGGGCGCACCACCACGAAGTCCTTCCCGCCCTGGTGGCCGCGCTCGCCGATGCACAGCGTCCCGGCGATCCATACGCCGCCACGGGCCACTCCGCGCAGGGCACGCCACCAGTCGGGCTCGACCGTCACCCTGCGCACGGCCGCCGACGGCACCCGCACATCGCGGTGGCGTGCGGCGGCCTTCTCCCACCACGACAGGTGGACGAGGAGGTCATCGTCCTCGGCGAGCAGCCGTGCCATCGTCCGGCACCTCCCTTCCCTTTCGCCCCGTTTTCCTCCGGCGGCACATCCTCCCGTCTCAGTATGTGGGCGCTCGCTCGGTGACCGTCCCGGCGTTTCGTTCAATGGATGCACGCCGGTTCCGAGGAGAAGCCTTATGGGTGAGCATGTTCACGTTCGCGTTGCGAACGGTCTGAGTGTGAGCGAGGACGGGGACCTGGTCGAGATGTCCCGCTGCCGCTGCGGCGCCACCTGGACCAAGACGTACCGGGCGGACGAGGGCGCCGGCGAGCAGTGAGCGCCGCCGGCGTCGCATGATCCGCACCCTGCGACCGCCGTGCCCCGGCTGAGTGGCACCGGCCGTCGCGGTGCCGCGGCGCGGCGGGGGCGTTGTCACGGTCCGGCCCGGGGTGCGGCCGACCGGACCGCCCGTGACAGGGGGGACCGTCCCGGACGAGAACCGACCGCCTCAGGCCTGCCGTCGTCGCACTCACGGCCGTGACGCCGACCGCCGTGCTGACCGGGTGCCGGGAGGGCGGGGGCGCCGCCGGTGCCCAGGCGCCGCCGCGGCGAGCGCCACGGCCGCGGTGGCGCCGGTGGCCGTGGCGCGGCCGGCGAAGAGCGGTGGTAGCAGGGCCCACTCAGCGCGACTCGCGTGGGGCACCGTCGTCCCCTCGACGGAGTGGGAGCCCGGTTCGGGTGAGAGACGGTGGCGCCGTGCGGCCCTGATGCTGGACACCGAGCGGGTGCGGATCACCTCCCTCACCCGGCTGGCGATCTTCCTTCGCCTACGCGCGCGAGGCGGGCGTGCCGCTGGTCGCGTGCGGCACGCCCCTCGGGCTCGGCTCCAAGGTGAGCTGTGTGGCCGCGGACGACCGGGACGGCGCCCGGGACATGGTGCGCCATCTGCTGTCGTTGGGGCGGCGGCGGATCGATGTCGTCACCGGTCCGCTGGACACGCCGGGCGGTGTCGAGCGGCTCGCGGGCGACAAGGAGGTGCTCACCGAGGCGGGCGTCGAGATCGACGAGAAGCTCGTGGTGCCGGGCGACCACAGCCGGGGCGGCGGCGAGGCGGGCGCCGAGCGGCTCCTGGCCCGGGCGCCGGACATGGACGCGGTGTTCGTGGCGTCCGACCTGATGGCCCAGGGCGTGCTGACCGCGCTCCAGCGGGCGGGCCGCCGGGTCCCCGACGACGTGGCGGTGGGAGGGGCTCGACGACTCTCCCGCAGCGACCGCGGTGAGGCCCGCGCTCACCACCATCCGCCAGCCATGGGACCGGATCAGCAACGAGATGGTGCGGGTGCTGCTGGCGCAGATAGGCGGGGAGGACCCGGCGGCGGTGATCCTGCCGACGGAGCTGGTCAGAGGCGAGTCGGCCTGAGCCCGGCGGCCCGGCCGCGTCCCACCGGCCGGCCAGGGCCCGGTGCCGGGATCCTGACCGGCCGGGAAACCAGCCGGTCAGGATTCGAGAAGCCACACCCCGCTCCCCCGCCCTAGCGTGAAACGGCCGGCGGACGACGCCGGACCGCGTACCGCGAAGGAGCACCCCATGACCACCGGCCTGAAAACGATCATCTACCCCGTCAAGGACCTCGCCCGGGCCAGGAGCCGCTCGGCGCCAGCGACTTCGAGGTGCTCGACATCCTCGCCGCCGAGGCCCCCGCGCACGGCGACCAGTGCCGGGTACAGAACATCGCCGGGCGGGTCCATCTGAGCCAGAGCGCCCTGTCCCGGCTGATCGGCCGGCTGGAGAAGGACGGCCTGGTGCGGCGTTTTGTGTGCGAGGAGGACCGGCGCGGGGTGTGGGTCGCCCTGACCGACAAGGGCCGCGAGCTGCACACCCGCGTGCTCCCGCTGCAACGCGACGTCCTGTCCCGCACGCCGGCCTCGCAGACCCCACCGGGCTGAACCGCCCTGCGCCGGACATGGGTCCGTCCACCGGACGGACCCTTCCGTGCTCACCCCTGCGGCCTGGCCAGCAGGGTGCGGACCCCCTCGGAGTCGAGGGTCAGCCCGTGGGGCGAGGCCGCGTCGATGGTGAGCAGCAGCTCATCGGTGGGCCACTGGGCGGCGAGCGCGCCGAGCGGCACGAGGCGATAGCGGGAGACGAACGGCAACAGGTCGGTCATCTCCGTCTCGGAGGTGAACACGGGCACCGCCTGCTCGCCGTCCGGCTGCTCCAGGACGGGCAGCGCCACGGCGTTCGGGTCGGTGGCGTCCTCCTCGGTCACGTCGTCCGGCACGGGCACCAGTACGTCGCTCCCGGCCAGCGTGTCCAGCGCCTCGGAGTCCTCGGCGTCCACCGCGAGGGTGGTGAGTGCCGTCTGAGCCGCGGTCGAGTGGCTGTCGTTCTTGGGTATGTCCATGGTCAGATCCCCAGGTCGTGGCGGACGGGCACACTCCGGAACCGTCGGCTCCGGGCAGGCTCCCGTCGCGTACCCGCCCGGGGCCGGGGCAATCATGCCGCCCGTACCGGATCTTTCCCCGGCCCGGAACCCAGCCGCCGGGACGCGGTCAGGCGATCAGGGGAATGCCGTCCGACGGCAGTCCGAACCGGTCGCAGCCCACGCGGCGGTACAGCGGCTCCGCCATCGACGCCCCGGCGTGCGTCCGGTACGTCGCCGCGTCGCGGAAGCAGCGCTGCGTCCGTGCGCCGTCACGGGCGTGCCGGGAGCCGGCCGTGCGGAAGAGAACGCCCTGGAGCGCGTCCCAGGCCATGTGCCCCGCGGCGAGGAAGACCAGCGCCAGCCGGTTGTCCTCGGCGGTGGTGAAGGGGGCTACTGCGAGAACGTTGCGCCGGCAGGTCTCCGTCCGGTCCTCGGCGCACCGCTGCAGCGCCGCCCGGGCGGTGTGGACCGCTGCGAGCGCCTCGCCGAATCGGCGCTGGTAGTCGGGCAGGTGGGCGCGGGTGCACGGGGGGCCGCCGGGGGCGGGCGGCGACGATGCGCGCGTATGCGTCGGCGGCCGCGTACGCCGTGCGGGCGTACCCACCGGAAAGCGTCAAGTAGGTTCATCCGCCGACCGGTTGAACCGGCACTCCGTGGTGGAGCTGGACGGCGGCACGCTGGTCGGCACCGCCACGCTGTGGGGCATCGACGATCACACCCCCGGGTGATGGGCGAGTTCCTGGAGGAGGTGCCGCTCGGGCTCCTCGCCCGGGACTGAAAGCCGGATGCGAAGGCCGGCAGGCGATATGCCCGGGCCGAGCGGCGGCGTCAGGCTGCGTGCGCGCGGGCGGCGGCCCCGGGTACCCCCGGAGCCGCCGCCCGCCGTGTCCGCGGGTCAGGCGGTGCCGCGCTGCCTGCGGCGCAGGGTGAGGTACGTGCCCGTGGCGCCGACCGCCACGAGTGCGCCCGCCGCGATGCCCACCGGGACACCGGGGAACGAGGAGGCGTCCGTGGCCGCCGCCGTGTTCTGCATCGCCGGGCCCGGGGTGATGCCGGTGGCCACGGCCTTCACCGGGCGCACCGGGCCGACCGACCTGACCGAGCCGTCCGCGTTCAGCAGGACCTGCTTGTTGTTGGGGTGCCGGAAGTCGAACATGCCCGACAGCGACCCGGCCGTGGCGTCGAAGGAGTGGTCACCGATCCGGCCCGTGTGCCAGTTGTCCTCGATGAAGCGGATGATCGAGGACTGGTCGGTCAGCGTGTGGTCGACCTTGTCGACCTTGCTGTACGGGGACACCACGAGCAGCGGCTGACGGGTGCCGGGCCCGCAGCGGTCCGCGTAACCGCCCGACGCCGCCGGGCCGGCCTGGCAGGCCGGGCTGTCGGTGGCCTTTCCGTTGGAGCCGAGCGAGGTGTCCGTGGAGCCGTTGCGCGGCGCCGCGTAGGCGTGGTCGTACCAGCCGTCGGAGTCGTCGTAGGCGATGACGACGGCGGTGGACTTCCACTGCGGCGCGCTCTGGATCGCGTTGATCCGGTCGACGAGGAAGTGCTGCTCGTCGACCGGGTCGGAGTAGGCGGCGTGGCCGTCCTGGTACGCGGCGGCCTTCACGAAGCTGACGGCGGGGAGCTTGCCCGCCTTGAGCGCGGCGTCGAAGTCGGTCAGGTCGTAGTTGTGGTTGGCCTGGCCGGCGTGGCCGATCTCGTCGACGCTCCGGGGAGGCAGGTGGTGCGGGTTGGACGTCGACTTGTAGTACTGGAAGGGCGAGTGGTGCGGGCTGTAGTCGACGACCGAGGCGCCGCCGACATTGGTGTGCGTGGTGTCGCACTTGGCGTAGTGGCCCTGCTCGCCGTCCCATGCGGTGGACGGGCGGAAGCCGCCCTGGAACCAACCCCAGCTGATGTTCCGGGCGTTCAGCACATCGCCGATGTTGCGGCCCTGCATCGCCGCGAGGGCGTTGCTGCTGGTGTGGTCCTTGCCGGAGCAGTCGTCGTACGCCGGGTCCGGGTCGTTGACGACCGTGCCGACACCCTTGGCGTCGGGGGACTTGACGGTGTACGGGTCGGGCGTCGGGGTCTGCTTCGGGTTCTCGGTGCCGGAGGCGGGGTCCGTGGAGACCACACCGTGCGTCTGACCGGAGACCAGGTTGAGCGCGCCGGGCGTGGACGGGCCGTAGACCGAGCTGAAGGAGCGGTCGTTGAGGGAGTAGTGCTGGGCGTAGTTCCACAGCGCGGTGACGGTGTTGCCGTCGTAATAGTCCATCACCAGGCCCGGCTCGCCGAACAGGCCGCCGCTGCACTTGCCGACCTCGGTGTTCTCCACATACTTGTCGGCCTTGCCGCCGTCGGCGGCGTACTGCTCGGGCCCGTAGGAGTGGTTCTGGTCGCAGGTCATGGCCTGCGACGGGGCGAGCCGCTTGGGCGGGTACTGGTTGGGGTTCTTCGTGAGCAGCCCCGCGTGCGCCAGGGTGTCGATGTCCTTCGGGGTCCGCTTCGACGCCGTGAACGTGGTGCCGTCACTGTTCGCCGCCTTGGGATAGGTCGCGAAGTAGTGGTCGAAGGAGACGTTCTCGCCGAAGAGGACGACCACGTGCTTGATCGGCGTGGCCGTCGAGGGATGGCCGTGGTGCTGCCCGAAGGACGCGGCGGCCCAGGTGGGCGTGTTGCCGCCGAGCACCGTGAGCGCGGCCGCGCCCACGAAAGCCCCCAAAGTCCGTATCGCCGCTCGTCTTCTTGTGCTGCCCATGCTGGTTACCCTCCGGACACGGATGTCTTGCGCGGTACGGATCAGGATGCTCCGCCGGACGGTCGGCGCCCGGGCGGAGCCATGATGACCCCGGAGTGAACACCAGGTCAGGAAAGCGCGGCCAAAGCTTGACCGTGTATTGACCAACGAGGCGGGCAGGTTGTCCGGACAGGTTCAGCCGAGCAGGGCGCGTCCGTACCAGTCGGCGGCGTCCCGCACGCCGGGCAGGGCGAAGAAGTAGCCGCCGCCGAAGGGCTTGATGTAATCGGTGAGGGGCTCACCTGCCAGACGGCGCTGCACGGCCTCGAACTGACGGACCGGATCCTGCTGGTAGCAGCAGAACAGCAGGCCCATGTCGAGGTCGCCGTTGACGTCCGTGCCCCGGTCGTAGTTGTAGGCGCGGCGCAGGATCCGCTGGCCGGCCGTGTCCGCCGTGCGCGGGTTGGCGAGCCGTATGTGGCTGTCCAGCGGGATGACGTCGCCCTTGGGGTCGTCGGCGTAGTCCGGTGCGTCGTGCTCGGCGTCGCCGTCGAGCGGCGCGCCCGACTCGCGGCCGTCCATGCCACCCGGACCCTGTCGATTCTCGCACCTTCCGGAACCGATCAGGAATCGAGAAGCGCCGATCAACGAGCCGCGCCTAGCCTGACCGCCACGGGCATCACCCTTGAGGAGAGAACATGAGCATGGCCACGGGGACGGACACGCGGTCGTCTGCACCGCACGCTGCGGACAGTCACGATCTGATCCGCGTGCACGGCGCGCGCGAGAACAACCTCAAGGACGTCAGCATCGAGATCCCCAAGCGCCGGCTGACGGTGTTCACCGGCGTCTCCGGCTCGGGCAAGAGCTCGCTGGTGTTCAACACGATCGCCGCGGAGTCGCAGCGGCTGATCAACGAGACCTACAGCGCGTTCGTACAGGGTTTCATGCCGACGCTGGCGCGGCCCGAGGTCGACGTCCTCGACGGGCTGACGACCGCGATCGTCGTCGACCAGCAGCGGCTCGGGGGCGACCCCCGCTCCACGGTCGGCACCGTCACCGACGCCAACGCGATGCTGCGCATCCTCTTCAGCCGGCTCGGGCGGCCGCACATCGGCTCGCCCAAGGCGTTCTCCTTCAATGTCGCCTCGATCAGCGGAGCGGGAGCGGTCACCGTGGAGCGCGGCGGACAGACGGTGAAGGAGCGCCGCAGCTTCCGCATCACCGGCGGCATGTGCCCGCGCTGCGAAGGCCGCGGCACGGTCTCCGACGTCGACCTCACCCAGCTCTTCGACGACTCCAAGTCGCTCGCCGAGGGCGCGATGACCATCCCCGGCTACAAGGCGGGCGGCTGGAACCACCGGCTCTACAGCGAGTCGGGCCTCGTCGACCCGGACAAGCCGATCCGCGCGTACACCACACAGGAGCTGCACGACTTCCTGCACCGCGAGCCGACGCGGATGAAGATCGCGGGCATCAACATGACCTACGAGGGGCTGATCCCGCGGATCCAGAAGTCGATGCTCTCCAAGGACCGGGAGTCGATGCAGCCGCACATCCGGGAGTTCGTGGACCGTGCGGTCACGTTCACCGCCTGTCCCGACTGCGGCGGCACCCGGCTGAGCGAGGGGGCCCGGTCGTCGAAGATCGAGGGCATCAGCATCGCCGATGCCTGCGCGATGCAGATCAGTGACCTGGCCCAATGGGTTCGCGGCCTCGACGAGCCGTCGGTGGCGCCGCTGCTCACCGCGCTGCAGCAGACGCTCGACTCGTTCGTGGAGATCGGCCTCGGCTACCTCTCGCTCGCCCGGCCCTCGGGCACCCTGTCGGGCGGCGAGGCGCAGCGCGTCAGGATGATCCGCCATCTCGGCTCCTCGCTCACCGACGTCACCTACGTCTTCGACGAGCCCACCACGGGCCTGCACCCCCATGACATCCAGCGGATGAACCAGCTGCTGCTGCGGCTGCGGGACAAGGGCAACACGGTGCTCGTCGTGGAGCACAAGCCGGAGGTGATCGCGATCGCCGACCACATCGTCGACCTCGGCCCCGGTGCCGGCACGGCGGGCGGCACCGTCTGCTTCGAGGGCGCGGTCGAGGGGCTGCGGGCGGGCGGCACCCTCACCGGCCGCCACTTCGACGACCGGGCACGCCTGAAGGAGGCGGTGCGCAAGCCCGCCGGCGTGCTGGAGATCCGCGGCGCGACGGCGAACAACCTGCGCGACGTCGACGTCGACATCCCGCTCGGGGTGCTCGCCGTCGTCACCGGCGTGGCCGGCTCCGGCAAGAGCTCGCTCGTGCACGGGTCGATCCCCGCCGGTGCGGGGGTGGTGTCGGTCGACCAGGGCACGATCCGCGGCTCCCGGCGGAGCAACCCGGCGACCTACACGGGACTGCTCGACCCGATCCGCAAGGCGTTCGCGAAGGCCAACGGCGTGAAGCCGGCGCTGTTCAGCTCCAACTCCGAGGGCGCCTGCCCCACCTGCAACGGCGCCGGCGTCGTCTACACCGACCTGGCGATGATGGCCGGCGTCGCCACCACCTGCGAGGACTGCGAGGGGAAGCGGTTCCAGGCAGCGGTGCTCCACCACCACCTCGGCGGCCGCGACATCAGCGAGGTGCTGGCGATGCCGGTGACCGAGGCCGAGGAGTTCTTCGGCGCCGGTGAGGCCCGCACGCCGGCCGCGCGCACGATCCTCGGCCGGCTCGCCGACGTCGGGCTCGGCTATCTCACCCTCGGCCAGCCGCTCACCACGCTGTCCGGCGGCGAGCGTCAGCGGCTCAAGCTGGCCACCCACATGGCCGAGAAGGGCGGCGTCTACGTCCTCGACGAGCCGACCGCTGGCCTGCACCTCGCGGACGTCGAGCAGTTGCTCGGCCTGCTGGACCGGCTCGTCGACTCCGGGAAGTCGGTCATCGTCGTCGAGCACCACCAGGCGGTCATGGCGCACGCCGACTGGATCATCGACCTCGGCCCCGGGGCCGGCCACGACGGCGGCCGGATCGTCTTCGAGGGCACACCCGCCGACCTCGTCGCCGCACGCTCCACCCTCACCGGCGAGCACCTCGCGGCCTACGTCGGCGCCTGACCCCGAGGGCCCGGTCAAGGCTCCGGGCTCCGTCGAGCCGCGCCGGGTCACGTCGGCGGCGAGGCCCCCGCCTGTTTGAACGCGCGGCTCGGGGACACCCGTGCCAGGCTCGAAGGACCACCGTGGGTGGCTCGCCGTGCGCAGGCGGCGGTGGGAGGGCGGGCACGGAGCGAGGAGGTTCGGTCATGGCCCACGGCAGTGCTGCGGAAGGGGGCGGGGCGGCCGGGCGCACCGAACCGCCGCCCCGCATGGGCTTCTTCACGGACACTTCCGTGTGCATCGGCTGCAAGGCGTGCGAAGTGGCGTGCAAGGAGTGGAATTCCGTGCCCGAGGACGGCCTCGAACTGACCGGCATGTCCTACGACAACACCCAGGGGCTCGGCGCGGACACCTGGCGGCACGTGGCCTTCATCGAGCAGCGCACGCCGCCGGGCGGGCGGGAGCCGGACACCGGCCGGCGTGACGTCGACGTGTTCGACGCCGCACGGCGCCTGGGCGCCCCGCCGCCCTCCCCCGCCCCCCTCTCGCCGGTCGCGCCCGACGGACGCACCGAGCTGCGCTGGCTGATGGCCTCGGACGTCTGCAAGCACTGCACGCACGCGGCCTGCCTCGACGTGTGTCCCACCGGGTCGCTGTTCCGCACCGAGTTCGGCACGGTCGTCGTGCAGGAGGACATCTGCAACGGCTGCGGCTACTGCGTGCCCGCGTGCCCGTACGGCGTCATCGACCAGCGCCGCGGCGACGGGCGCGCCTGGAAGTGCACCTTGTGCTACGACCGGCTCGGCGTCGGCCTGGACCCGGCCTGCGCGAAGGCGTGTCCCACCGAGTCCATCCAGTTCGGCCCCCTGGAGGAGCTGCGGCGGCGGGCGGCCGCCCGCGTCGCCCGGTTGCACGCGGCGGGCGTCACCGATGCCCGCCTGTACGGCGAGAGCCCCGACGACGGTGTCGGCGGCGACGGCGCGTTCTTCCTGCTGCTGGACGAGCCGGAGGTCTACGGTCTGCCGCCCGACCCGGTCGTCACCACCCGGGATCTGCCGGACATGTGGCGGCACGCGGCGGGGG
>NZ_JBHUDX010000083.1:142423-142923 GCF_042678285.1 Streptomyces caeni | reverse complement strand
CGCTCGCCGCGATGGCCGTCGTCAGCTTCGCCGGGAGGCCGTGATGACCGGTTCGGACGTCACCCGTGACGGGACGCAGGGGGCGCGGCCCGGCCGGGACGCCGTCGCGGGGCCAGGCACCGGGCGCCGGCGTCGCGGCGAGCAGCCCGTGGTGGCAAAGGCCCGCTTCTCCTCGTACTACGGCCGGCCGGTCCTGAACGAGCCGACCTGGCGCGCCCTGGACATCGCCGGCTACCTGTACCTCGGAGGGCTCGCCGGCGCGTCGTCCCTGCTGGCCGCCGGAGGCCACGCGACCGGACGTCCGGCCCTGGCACGGACGGCGAAGCTGGGCGCGGCGGGAGCGATCTCCGTGTCGCTGGCCGCCCTCGTGCACGACCTCGGCCGCCCCGCCCGTTTCCTCAACATGCTCCGCATCCTGAAGCCGACCTCCCCGATGAACACGGGGTCGTGGCTGCTGGCCGGTTACGCCCCGCTCACGGTGGTGGCCGCCGCCATCGACG